>DASQDS010000015.1:0-6267 GCA_035634075.1 Pilimelia sp.
CGGGCCGCCCGGCGGCGGAAGAGCTGGCCGACGTGCGCCTGCGCCGCGACGTACCGGCCGGGGTCGTCGGGCGGCGGCCGCAGCGTGCGCCAGCGCCGCGCCGCGTCGCCGAGCAGGCGGATGCTCAGGTCGGTCGCGGCCGCGTCGTCGCCGGTCAGGGTGCGGGTGGCCGCGGACAGCCGAGCCGCGCAGCGCACCACGAACTCCACGAAGTCGGCTGGTGGGTCGCGGTCGCGCACGGTCTGCCCCTCGCCGGGCCCGGTCTGGCCCCTCCCCGCATGGTGAACCGCGCGCGGGCGCAGCGCCAGGGATGCGCCGCTATTGCCGGCCGGTTCCGTTGCGGTGGTACGCCACGTCGGTGGACCACCGCGCGAAGCCGAGCTTGCCGTAGAGGGCGATCGCGCGGGTGCTCGCCTCGTCGACGTAGAGCATGGCCTGGTCCAGGCCGAGGCGGCGCAGGTGGCGCAGCCCGGCGAGGGTCAGCGCGCTGCCCAGGCCGGCGCCGTGCGCGGCGGGGTCGACGCCGAGCACGTACACCTCCCCGATCGGCTCGTGGTGGTGCGGGACGGCGCCGGCCGGGTGCGGGTGCCGGTGCACCTCGCCGTGCACCTTGGTCCAGTGGAAGCCGACCACCTCGCCGGCCCGCACGGCCAGGAGGAAGCCGGCCGGGTCGAACCACGGCTCGGCCATCCGCACCCGCAGGTCCGCCAGCGTCCACCGGCCCTGGTCCGGGTGGTCGGCGAAGGCCCGGGCGTTCAACGCCACCCACGCCTCGTCGTCCTCGCCGGGGCTGAAGGCCCGCACGGTCACGCCGGCCGGCATCGCCGGCTCCGGCACCGGCGCGAAGAGCGACCGGCGCATCTGCAGCAGCACGCGGGACCTGGCGAAGCCCAACCGCAGCGCCAGCGCGCCCGCCGACGGGTGGTCGCCGTGCGCCCACAGCCGCAGCCGGCCGCGCTCGTCGGCCGCGTCCGCCGCCTCGATCACCGCGGAGACCAGCGCCCGGCCGAGGCCGTGCCGGCGGCGCTGCGGGTGCACCACGAGTTCGGCCGAGGGTCCGTCGACGGCGTCCGTCGTGTCCAGGTGCGCGTAGCCGGCGAGGGCCCCGTCGGAGTCGTGATTCAACAGGTGTACGGCCGGCGCCTCGCCGCCGTGCCGCAGGTGCAGGACGACGTGCTCCGACAGGGGGTACGCCCCGTCGGTGTCGCCGGCCGCCCGGGCGAGGGCCAGCACGTCCACCACCTCGGCGGCGTCGAGGTGGTCCGTACGCCGGATGCGGGGCTGCGCCGTCGAGGCCGGGGTGGTCACCGCGTCACGGTAGCCGCTGTGCGGCCAGGCGGCCTGGCGACCCTAGACCGGCAGCGGTGCCGGCTCGGTGTCGGGCAGCTGGCGCGTCGGCGGGACCACGAACTTGTAGCCCACCTGGCGGACCGTGCCGATCATCGACTCGTACTCCGAGCCGAGCTTCGCGCGCAGCCGCCGCACGTGCACGTCCACCGTCCGCGTGCCGCCGAAGTAGTCGTAGCCCCACACCTCGCGCAGGAGCTGGTCGCGGGTGAAGACCCGCCCCGGGTGCTGGGCGAGGAACTTCAACAGCTCGAACTCCTTGTACGTCAGGTCGAGCGGGCGTCCTTTGAGCTTCGCCGCGTACGTGTCCGGGTCGATGCTCAGCTCCCCGGCGCGGATCAGCCCGCCGGCCCCGGCGGTGGCGCTGGTGAGCCGGCCGGCGGTCAGCCGCAGCCGGGCTTCGACCTCCGCCGGCCCGGCGCTGGCGAGGATCAGGTCGTCGACGCCCCAGTCAGCGTTCAGCGCGATGAGCCCCGCCTCCGTCACCACCGCGATCAGCGGCACGCCGAGGCCCGTGGCGTGCAGCATGCGGCAGGTGGCGCGGGCCTCCGCCAGCTCCGAGCGGGCGTCCACGAGGACGGCGTCGGGGCTGGGGCCGGCGACGAGCGTGCGCACGTCCCGCGGGGCGGTGCGGATCGAGTGGGGCAGCAGGTCGAGCGCGGGCAGCACGGCCGAGGGCTCACCGGCCCGGGCCGTCACGAGAAGCAGGATCTCCACGCAAAACCTCCGTCCTCGCGGCGGTTCACGCCGCGCGGCGACCGGTGGTAGACCGGCGGCGATCACCGCGGCGTACCTGGTCCCATCGGTCCCGGCGTCGCTGACGGGCGGGTTAAGCACCGAGGATAGCCGAGTGTCGGCCGGATATAACCCAGTGCACGTCCGTTCATCGCTGTGATGTGACAGATCATCGGAGGTCGGACGGGGCGCCGGACTACGGCGGGACGGGCGCGGTCTGGCACGATCGGGGGCGTGTTTCCCACCACGCCGGCCGGCAGCGGCCACGACCCCTGGCCCGACGGCGAGCAGGCCGGCCGGGGCCCGGTCGTGCGCGACCCGGACGACGCCGAGGAGCTCGGTGCGCCGCTGCCCGACGAGCCGCTGGAGGACGTGCCCCCGGTGCCGGTGCGCCGGCTGCTGTCGCTGGCGATCGCCGGCTTCGCCGGGCTGCTCACGGTGGGCCTGATCTTCGGCGCGCAGACCGCGGGGCCGGGGGCCGCGCGGATCCCGTACGCCATCGTGATCTTCGGTGTGCAGCTGCTGTACATCCTCGCCTGGACCATGGCGACCCGGCCACCCGCGCTGCCCGCGGTCGCCGGCGTCGGCGTGCTGGTCGCCGCCGCCGCCGACATCGCCGCGGTGGCCCCGGAGGTCGCCTCGCTGGCGCCGCTGGGCTACGTGGCCGCCGCCGGCTTCCTCGCCGCCGTGCTCGCGCAGCTGCTCCGCCGGGTCGACCGCGCCCGGGTCACCGACTCGCTCGGCACCACCCTCATGATCGTGGTGGGCGTGGTGGCGTTCGCGACGCTCATCGTGCTCACCCGCCTACCGGCGGGCACCCAGGCGATCACCGTGTGCCTCGCCGCCACCGGCGTCTCGCTGGTCGTGGCGCGGCTGGCCGACACGGTCGCCCCGTGGCCGCGGCTGGCCCCGCAGGTGCCCCGCGGGGCGATCGGCGTGGTGGTCGGCGCGATGGCGGGCACGCTGGCCAGCGGCGTGCTCGGCATCTTCATCGTGGTCTTCACCCCGGCCAGCGGGGCGCTGGTCGGGCTCGTCGCGGCGGGCGCCGCCGCGCTGGCCGACCTCGGCGCGGACTACGCCGAGGCCAGCCGGCAGATGGCCGGCGAGACGCCGACGATGGGGGTGGCCCGGCACCTGCAGGGCCCGCTCGGCGGCTTCGCGCTCGCGGCCCCGGTGGCGTACGGGATGAGCGTGCTCTTCCTCGTCCCGAACGGCTAGCTGACCACCGGCGTAGCGGCCGGCGGGACCGGGTAACCAGGTGGGCGGCGATCGGAGGCTGGCGTGACGGTGTACGGCGGGTCGGAGCAGGAGCTGCGGCGTCCGCGCCGGCGGCGGGGCCGCGGGTTGCTGATCGCGTTGATCGTGCTGCTCGTGGTGGTCGGGGCGCTGGTCGTCGTGGCCGACCGCGTCGGGGCCGGGATGGCGGAACGGCGCATCGCCCAGGAGGTCCAGCAGGAACTCACCGCGCGCCAGGTCAGCTCCAGCACGCCGGAGGTGACCGTGGGCGGGTTTCCGTTCCTCACCCAGGTGCTGGCGGAGAAGTACGAGTCCATCTCGATCCTGCTGCGCGACGTGACCACCCCGCCGGAAATCTCCGGCGTCCGGCTTCCGCGGCTGGACATCGAGGCGCGGGACGTGCGCGCGCCGCTGGACACCCTGCGCGGCGGGGCAGGGGACATCGTCGCCGGCACCGTCGACGGCACCGCGACCATCGGGTACGCCAGCGTGGTCAAACTGATCAAACAGCCGGACCTGCGGCTGGCCGAGCGGGGCGGCAAGCTCATCGCAAGCCTCCCGATCGACCTGCTGGGGCAGCGGTTCACGCTCACCGGCGAGGCCCTCGTGGAGGCCGTGCAGGGCAAGTTGCGGGTGCGCTTCCGCGACCTGACGGCCGAGGGCCTGCCCGACCAGCCGGCCGTCCGGGACAGCCTGAACGGGGTGGCCGAGCAGATGTCGATCGACCTGGCGCTGCCGGCGCTGCCGTTCGGGCTGGCCATCGGCGAGGTGCGCGCGCTGCCCGAAGGATTGGCGGTCAGCGCCCGCGCGCGCAACGTGCCGCTCAACCGGGCAGTGTAAGGCCTTCCGGGGGGCGGCTTTCTCGGATCGTGGTCGGGCCTGGGAGGCGCCGGTCATCGCTGCTAGGCTCGCTGTCCATGGGCACATTGCTCACCAAGAGGCGCGCGGTCGACCTGTGCCGCGTGGCCACCTGCCTGTGTCGTCCCGTCATCTGACGACGGGTCGACTGCGCCCGGCATCGGCCGGGTGAGGGATAGCAACAGCCCAGCAGCGGCGCCGTCGCCCGTACCCGAGATCCCCGTCCCATCCGGGTCTCCGCGCGTACGAGCGCACCTCACCGCGCGGTGACTCACCACATCCTCACAGGGAGAAACCCGTATGAGTCGCGACACCGCACTCGTTTCAGCCGACTGGGCCGAGAAGAATCTGGGCGCCCCGAGCGTCGTCTTCGTCGAAGTGGACGAGGACACCACCGCGTACGACGGCGGCCACCTCGCCGGCGCCATCAAGCTGGACTGGAAGACCGACCTGCAGGACCCGGTCCGCCGGGACTTCGTGAACAAGTCGCAGTTCGAGGCCCTGCTCTCCGAGCGGGGGATCAGCAACGACGACACCGTCGTGCTGTACGGCGGCAACAACAACTGGTTCGCGGCGTACGCGTACTGGTACTTCAAGCTGTACGGGCACCGCGACGTGAAGCTGCTCGACGGCGGCCGCAAGAAGTGGGAGCTGGACGCCCGCCCGCTGGTGAAGGACGCGGCGACCCGCCCGGCGACCCAGTACGTGGCCCAGGAGCCGGACCTGTCGATCCGCGCGTTCCGCGACGAGACCGTGGCGGCCATCGGCGTGCAGAACCTCGTCGACGTGCGCTCGCCCGACGAGTACGCGGGGCGCCTGCTGGCACCGGCCCACCTGCCGCAGGAGCAGGCCCAGCGCGCCGGCCACATCCCCACCGCGATCAGCGTGCCGTGGTCCAAGGCGGCGAACGAGGACGGCACCTTCAAGTCGGACGACGAGCTGCGCCGGATCTACGCCGAGGCGGGCATCGACGACGGCAAGGAGACGATCGCCTACTGCCGGATCGGCGAGCGCTCCTCGCACACCTGGTTCGTGCTCAAGGAGCTGCTCGGGCACGCGAACGTGAAGAACTACGACGGCTCCTGGACCGAGTACGGCTCGCTGGTCGGCGTCCCCGTGGCGCTCGGCGATGAGCCTGGGAAGGCGTGACCATGACCGCACCGCAGTCCACCGCCGCGGCCGGCTGCGCCGCGCCGGACCAGGCCGCCCCGCTGCCCGCCAGCGTCGACCTGGAGAAGGAAACCGTCATCACCGGCGCCGTGCGGACCGCCGCCGGCGAGCCGGTCGCCGGCGCATACGTGCGCCTGCTGGACGCCTCCGGCGAGTTCACCGCCGAGGTCGTCACGTCGCCGGCCGGCCAGTTCCGGTTCTTCGCCGCGCCGGGCAGCTGGACGCTGCGGGCGCTGTCCCGGCACGGCAACGGCGACGCCGCCGTGACCGTCGACCGGGGCGTCAACGAGGCGACCATCACGCTCGACTGACCTGCGGAAAGGCAGTGGGAGGCCCGCCGGCGCAGATGCGCCCGGCGGGCCTCTTCGCGACCGGCCCTACCATGGCCGCGTGACGAAGCTGGCCCCGCCACCCGACCCGACAGGCGTCCGGCGCCGCCGCGCCCTGCTGGCGGCGTCCGCCGCCTGGGCGGTTCTTCTGGTTGCCGCAGGGCTGGTGTCGGCCCGCCGGGATGAGCCCACCGTCCGGGAGCAGCGCAGCGTCGCCCAGGCCGCCCCGGTGGTCGACCGGGCGGTGGGGGCGGTGCTGGCAGCGGCCCGTGCGGAACCCGTCGTCCTGCTCTCCGCCCCGGTGGTCGTGCCGGGGTGCCGGCTCACCCCGGCGCTGCCGGGGGCGGAGCTGAGCCGGCAGGTGACGGTGCACACCCGGCCCGCGGACGGCCTCGCCGCGATGCGCCGGATCGGCGCCGCGCTGCCGCGCCCGTACGCCCCGGCCGTGCGGCCCCGGACCGGCACCGCCGCCGCCGACCTCGACGACGTCTCACTGCGCGCGGACGCGGGGGAGTTCGTCACCGTCCGTGGGAAGCTCGCCGCGCCGGGGGTCCTGCGGTTCACCGTGGACACCGGCTGCCGGCCGGCCGAC
>DASQDS010000016.1:0-4908 GCA_035634075.1 Pilimelia sp.
CCCGCCGGGACCGGGCGCCACGGCCAGGGCGGCGCCGGTGGCAACGGCGACCAGGCCGACCGCGAGTACGGCCAGCGCGGGTCCCCGCCGGCCACCGGCGCCGGGCCTGCTCACCGGGTGGCGACCGCGTTACGGCGCAGGTAGAACAGCGCGCCGGCCACGAACAGCAGACCCACGGCCACGAGCCCGCCGGCCAGCATGCCGGTGCCGGTGTCGGCGGCACCGCCGGTACCGGTGTCGATCCGGTCCGGCAGGTCCAGTGCGGCCGCCGCCTCGTCCAGGCTCGTGTGGTGCCCGCGGATGACCGGCGCGGCGTCCTGGGCGACCTTCTTCGCCGCCGGGTCGGAGCCCTCGGCGAGCTCAGTCTCTCCCAGCCGCATGGCCTTCATGTGCGCGTCCATCTGGGTGGCGACGAAGAGGGCGTCGAACTCGCCCGCCGACGCCGCCTCGTAGCGCCGGGCCAACGCCCGCTGCTCGGCGTTCGGCGCGTCCGGCAGCTCCACGTCGAGCGCCTGCGCGGTCTGCCGCACAGCCTGGTCGAGTCGTGTGTGGTCGGCCACGAACCGGGCGCCCAGGTCCTTCACCTGCTGGCTCTGGCCCTTCTGTTGAGCTATCCGGCCGCCGGCTATCTCGGCCACATTGGATTGGTGCGCGGCACGGAGGAACCGGGTGTCCTGCTCGTTCGGTGCCGCCGCCGCTGCCGCGCTCGCCGCGGTCGCAGGGGCCAGCACGAGCGACAGGATCCCCGCCGCCACGGCGAGGCGCTTGCTCACTGACATTGATTCTCCTCGTTATAGGGGTTCGAGGCTTGCACTACCCGGGCGGTTTGGGTCGATTGCAAATCGACGCAACTTTCTGAGATTGGCTCTGCGTGCCGCACGGGCGCACAGGAACGCGTGCCATCATTCGGCGCGGGTAGGCGACGGACGATCGGAGGGCAGCGATGGCTCAGGAGCAGGTCGCCGGACCGGATGGCACCGGGCCGCCGGCCGACCCGCCGCCAGTGGTCGCGTTCGGGAACGCCGGCGAGACGGCCGCGCCGCCGGTGGCGACCCGGCGCCTCGCGCGGCTGCGGGCCGATCGGCGGGTTGTCCCGACCGTCGCGGGCGTCGCGGCGGTGGCGGCCCTCGGCTCGCTGGTCACCGAGTGGCGCATCTGGGCGCTGGACCGGGCCAGCGAGTCCGGCCTGCCGGAGCAACAGGAGCTGACCACGGGGGTCCCCGGGCTGGGCGCCGTGGGCGCCGGCTACCTCGTCGGCCTGACCGCCCTCGCCGCCTGCGTCGTGCTCGCCCTGTTCGGGGCGGGGCCGGTGCGCCGGCACTGCCGCCTGGTCGGTCTCGCCGTGGCCGGCGTACTTGCCGCCACGCTGCTCAGCGCCTCGGTCTACCTGGAGCAGGTGGGCGGCACGATCGACGCCGTCATTCTGAACAACGGCACCCCCGCGGCCCTGATGGCGTACGGCCGCGGGCTGTACCTGGCGTACGCGGCCGTCGCCGCCGCCGCCCTGGCGCTCTACCTGGTCCAACCCGACCGGCGCACGGCCGGCCGACGCCCGGCCGACGAGCCCGCGTCGTCGCCCGACGACGGCTATCCCGGCGAGGCGGGGACCGGCGACGGGGACGCCGACGAATTCGGCCCCGACTGGCCGTGGCGCGCGCCGAGGGCGGCGCCGGATCGGATCGGGCCCGGGCCGGTGGACCTGACGGTGGAGCCGGCGGCGCCGTTCGTCGCGCCGCACACCGAGCGCGACGGCGGCTGACGGCGGCTGGCGAAGGCGATATCGGCGAGAACTGCCCCCGTCGGGCGGGTACGCTCACCTCTCGTGATTGACCTGCGCCTGCTCCGCGACGACCCCGACCGCATTCGCGCCAGCCAGCGGGCCCGCGGGGAGTCCGAGTCGGCGGTCGACGACCTGCTCCGCGCGGACGAGGGCCGCCGGGCGGCCGTCCAGCGTTTCGAGGGTCTCCGGGCCGAGCAGAAGCAGCTCGGCAAGCTCATGCCGCGGGCCACCGGTGATGAGCGGGCCGCGCTGCTCACCCGTACCAAGGAGCTGTCGGCCGAGGTGAAGGCGGCCGAGGCCGCCGTCACGGACGCCGAGCAGGCGCTGCGCCGCGCCCAGCTCGCCCTGCCCAACCCGGTCGAGGAGGGCGCGCCGCCCGGCGGCGAGGACGACTACGTCGTGCTGCGCGAGGTGGGCGTCAAGCCGCAGCTGGCCGACCCCCGCGACCACCTCGAGCTGGGCGAGGGCCTCCGGGCCATCGACGTCGAGCGCGGCGCCAAGGTGTCCGGCTCGCGCTTCTACTACCTCACCGGCGTCGGCGCGCTGCTCCAGCTCGGCCTGCTCCAGCTCGCCGTGGCGCAGGCCGTCGAGCGCGGCTTCACGCCCGTGATCCCGCCGGTGCTGGTGAAGCCCGAGTCGATGGAGGGCACGGGGTTCCTTGGCGCGCACGCCAGCGAGGTGTACCGCCTGGAGGCCGACGACCTGTTCCTCGTCGGCACGAGCGAGGTGCCGCTGGCGGCGTACCACGCCGGCGAGATCCTGTCGCTGGACCGGCCGCTGCGCTACGCCGGCTGGTCGTCCTGCTTCCGCCGGGAGGCCGGGTCGTACGGCAAGGACGTGCGCGGCGTCCTGCGGGTGCACCAGTTCGACAAGGTGGAGATGTTCTCGTACTGCAGGCCGGCGGAGGCGCCCGAGGAGCACCTGCGGCTGCTCGCGATGGAGGAGGAGATGCTGGCCAAGGTGGAGGTCCCGTACCGGGTGATCGACGTGGCCGCCGGCGACCTCGGCAGCAGCGCCGCGCGCAAGTACGACTGCGAGGCGTGGGTGCCGTCGCAGGGCCGCTACCGCGAGGTGACCTCCACGTCGAACTGCACGACCTTCCAGGCGCGCCGGCTCAACGTCCGCTACCGGGACGCGGACGGCAAGCCGCAGACCGCCGCCACCCTCAACGGCACCCTGGCCACGACGCGCTGGATCGTCGCGATCCTGGAGAACCACCAGCAGCCGGACGGCTCGGTGCGGGTGCCGAAGGCCCTCCAGCCGTACGTGGGCCGGGACGTGCTGGAGCCGACACCCTAAGTTCCGCCGGGGGTCGACCGAACGTGGTGGTTGAGTCGCATTCGGCGGGGTACGGTTGCTCCCCCGCCGCCCCCGGGGCGGATCCGCCGTCCCGGCCGTGGTGGGTGGCCAGGAGGAGATCATGCCGCGCCCGGGTCTGCCCAAGCTCATCGCCACCGACCTCGATGGCACCCTCGTGCGCAGCGACGACACCGTGTCCGCGTTCACCCATGGGGTGCTCGACCGGGTCCGCGCCGCCGGCATCCCGATTGTCGGCGCCACCGGCCGCGGGCCTCGCCTGACCGAGTTGACCCGCAACGACATCCGCGCGGCGGACTTCCTGGTGCTGGCGAACGGCGCCCGGGTGGTGGACCAGAGCGACCCGGCCGGGCCGGTGGTGCTCTGCGACCGGCGGGTGGCCGGCGCGGTGCTCGCCGGCCTGCTGGCCGAGCTGGAGGCGCGGGTCGGCCCGCTCACGGTCATGGTCGAGGCGCTCGACACCCCGGACGCCCCGCTGTGGGGCGACTACGACCCGACGTGGCGCTACCCGGAGCGGTTCGAGGCCCGGCCCCGCGCCGACTGCTTCACCGGAGAGGTCATCAAGGCGTTCGCGCGCACCCCGGCCCACGACGTCGACGCGCTGCTGGCCGCGGCCCGCGAGGTCATCCCGCCGGCGGTCGCCTCGGTCACCCAGGCCGGCCTCGGCTTCCTCGAGATCTGCGGCCCGGGCGTGGACAAGGCCACCGGTCTGGCCGTGGTCGCCGAGAGGCTCGGCGTGGACCCGGACGACGTGCTGGTCTTCGGGGACATGCCCAACGACCTGCCGATGTTCCGGTGGGCCGGCTGGGGCCGGGTCGCCGTCGCCAACGCCCACCCGCAGCTACGGGCGGTGGCCGACGAGGTGACCCTGCGCAACGATCACGACGGGGTGGCCGTCTACCTGGACCGGCTATTGTCGCGGTGATGCGACTCGTCGCCACCGACCTCGACGGCACCCTGCTGCGCAACGACAAGACGGTCAGCGAGCGGACTGCCGCGACGCTGCGCCGGCTGACCGCCGCCGGCGTCCACCTCGCCCTGGTCACCGGCCGACCGCTGCGCTGGCTCACCCGGGTGTACGACCAGGTCGACATGACGGTGCCGGCGGTGTGCGCCAACGGCGCGGTGGTGTACGACCCGCGCCGGGACGAGGTCCTGCGGGCCGAGCCGCTGGCACCCGAGCTGCTGGCCGAGGTGTGCCGGCGCCTCCGCGCGGAGATCCCCGGCATCGTCTTCGCCGTGGAGATCACCGACAGCCGCGAGATGCGCCACGAGGAGGAGTACGAGGTGTGGTGGCACGCCGAGGGCCGCCCCGTGCGGGCCCTCGACGACCCGGCCGAGCTCTGCGCCGTGCCCGCGGTGAAGCTGCTCGCCCGGGCCGCCGGCGCGGACACCAACACCTTCGCCGCCCGGGTGGCCGCCTGCCTGGACGGGATCGCCGAGGCCACGCACTCCTCCGACCACGGGCTGGTGGAGATCTCGGCCGCGGGCGTGACCAAGGCCGCGGGCCTGGCCTGGCTGTGCCAGCGGCTGGGCGTGGCGGCCGCCGACGTGGTGGCCTTCGGCGACATGCCCAACGACGTGGCGATGCTGGCGTGGGCCGGCCGGTCCGTCGCGGTGGCCAACGCGCACCCCGCGGTTCGCGAGGTCGCGCGCGACGTCACGCTGACCAACGAGGAGGACGGCGTGGCCGTGTACATCGACGACCTCCTCCGCCGCCAGCCACCGGCCGGTGCCGACGCCAGCTCCGTCCCCACCCGCGGACAGGGCCGCACCGCCGGCTAGCCTCCGGCGCGGCGCGGCGCGGCGGG
>DASQDS010000017.1:0-10376 GCA_035634075.1 Pilimelia sp.
TCTCGTCGTTCGCCGACGAGGTCACCCGCGTCGGCCGCGAGGTCGGCATCGAGGGCAAGCTGGGCGGCCAGGCGCAGGTCAAGGGCGTTTCGGGTACGTGGCGCGACCTCACGGAGAACGTCAACCAGCTCGCCTCCACGCGCACCACCCAGCTACGCGCGATCGCCGAGGTGTCCACGGCCGAGACCCGCGGCGACCTGACGCAACGCATCGCCGTCGAGGCGCAGGGCGAGGTCGCGGAGCTCAAGGACAACATCAACCAGATGATCGTGACTCTGCGGGAGACCACGAAGAAGAACGCCGAGCAGGGCTGGCTCGACTCCAACCTGGCCCGCATCGGCGGCCTGCTACAGGGCCAGCGCGACCTCACCGAGGTCTGCGGCATGATCATGACCGAGGTGACCCCGCTGGTCGAGGCGCAGCTCGGCGCGTTCTTCCTCGCCGACACCGACGACGCCCGCGCCCGGCTCGGCCTCTCCGCGTCCTACGGCTACGTCGCGCACGACCGCGAGGTGGCCTTCGAGTTCGGCGAGGGCCTCGTCGGCCAGGCCGCCACCTCCCGGCGGGCCATCCGGGTCAGCGCCGACCCCACGGACGGGCTCACCCTGCGCTCCGGGCTGCTCACGGCGCTCCCCAAGGACGTGGTCGTGCTGCCCGTGCTGTTCGAGGGCGAGGTGCTGGGCATCATCGAGTTCGCGTCCGTCGCCGCGTTCTCCGAGCTGCACCTGACCTTCCTCGAGCGCCTCGTCACCACCATCGGCATCGCGCTGAACACCATCCAGGCCAACCGGCGTACCGAGGAGCTCCTCACCCAGTCGCAGCGCCTCGCGCACGAGCTCCAGGAGCAGTCGGCCGAGCTCCAGCGCACCAACGCCGAGCTGGAGGAGAAGGCGCAGCTGCTCAGCGAGCAGAACGTCAACATCGAGACGAAGAACCGCGAGATCGAGATGGCCCGGTTGGGCCTGGAGGACAAGGCCCAGCAGCTGGCCCGCGCGTCGGCGTACAAGTCGGAGTTCCTGGCCAACATGAGCCACGAGCTGCGGACGCCGCTGAACTCGCTGCTGCTGCTGGCCCGGCTGCTCGCCGACAACACGGAGCAGAACCTGACCGCCAAGCAGATCGAGTTCGCCCGCACGATCCACAGCGCCGGCTCCGACCTGCTCTCGCTGATCGACGACATCCTGGACCTGTCCAAGATCGAAGCCGGCCGGATGGACGTCCAGCCCGCCGAGGTCCGCTACGGCGACATCCGGGCGTACGTCCAGCAGGCGTTCGCGCCGCAGGCCGAGGACAAGGGGCTCGAATTCGACGTGCGGGTCTCGCCGGAGCTGCCGCCCGCGCTGGTCACCGACCCACAGCGGCTCCAGCAGATCCTGCGCAACCTGCTCTCCAACGCGGTCAAGTTCACCGACGCCGGCCAGGTCCGGCTGGAGATCACGCCCGCCCCGCCGGAGGCGCTGTTCGAGGTGCCCACCCTGCTGGGCGCCCGGCACGTGGTGGCGTTCACCGTCGTCGACACCGGCATCGGCATCTCCGACGAGAACGTGGAAGCCATCTTCGAGGCCTTCCGGCAGGCGGACGGCACGACGAGCCGCAAGTACGGCGGCACCGGGCTCGGCCTGTCCATCAGCCGGGAGCTGGCCCGGCTCCTCGGCGGCACGATCGCCGTCCGGTCCCGCCTCGGCTCCGGTTCGACCTTCACGCTGTACGTACCCGACGTGCTGGTCCCGGAGGCGGTCGGGCTGCCCCTGCCGCCCGCCCTGCCGCAGCCGCGCCCCGCCCTGCCGGCCCTGCCGATGCTGCGCAGCGCCAGCGACGGTGAGCGCAGCGCCAACCCTGCCGCCGGCCAGCTCGACGGCGCCACGGTGCTGATCATCGACGACGACGTCCGCAACGTCTTCGCCCTGACCAGCGCCCTGGAGCTGCACGGCATGACGGTGATCTACTCGGACAACGGCGTGGAGGGCGTCCGTCTGCTCGCCGAGCACCCGGAGGTCGACATCGTCCTGATGGACGCGATGATGCCCGACCAGGACGGCTACGAGACCACTCGGGCGATCCGCCGCAACCACCGCTTCGCGGACCTGCCGATCGTCTTCCTCACCGCGAAGGCGATGCCCGGCGACCGGGAATCCGCCCTGCTGGCCGGCGCCAGCGACTACATCACCAAGCCCGTCGATCTCGACGAGCTCCTCGAGCTGATGGCCGCCTGGGTGACCCGGGGTGGCCGGGAGGTGTCAGCATGAGGCAGGGTGAGCGGGTGACGCGACGCAGTCGATCAAACAAGGGGTTCGCGTGACTGATCGGGCCAAGGCACTGCTGGTGGACGACCGGCGGGAAAATCTGCTGGCCCTGGAGGCCATCCTCCAAGGGCTGCCGGTGGACGCCGTGACGGTGGAGAGCGGCGAGGCCGCCCTCAAGCAGCTGCTGGTGGATGACTTCGCGGTCATCCTGCTGGACGCGCAGATGCCGGAGATGGACGGCTTCGAGGTGGCCAGCCACATCAAGCGGCGTGAGCGCACCCGGCACGTACCGATCATCTTCCTGACCGCGGCGGACCGGGACGCCCAACTGGCCCTCCGCGGCTACGCGGTGGGCGCGGTGGACTACCTGACCAAGCCCTTCGACCCGTGGGTGCTGCGCGCGAAGGTATCCATCTTCGTCGACCTGTGGACCAAGAGCCGCCAGCTCTCCCGGCACGCCGAAGCATCCCGTGAGCGGGAAAGCCAGTGGCGCTCGCTCTCCGGCTCGGTCGACGCGGCGGCGGCGGTGCTCCGCGGCGCCCTGGAGTCGGGCGCCGACCCCTCCACTGCCGCCAAGCGGGCCCTGGACCTCCTCACCGAATCCCGCCGCCCCGACTAACCCCCCACGGCTCCCACCCCCCACCCCCCACCCCCCACCCCGCCCGCGCTGTACCGCGCCGGTTGATCAAGGGGTTGGCACCACCCGGACCGGCGTGTCGCGGCACCAATCCCTTGATCACGCGTGCGGACGCGGTGGGGACGGTGAGATCTTGGTCCGCTGACCCCCCGGAACGGTGGGTTGCGGACCAAGATCGCAGGTGAGTCCGGGCGGTGGCCAGCGGTGCCCTGTGGTGGGGGCCGGCCGTCCGATCGCGCTCGCCCGGTTCGGGTCGCGCCGCACGCGCGTGATCAAGGGGTTCGTGCCACCCGGGCCGGCGTGTCGTGGCACCAATCCCTTGATCACGCGTGGGGGGCGGGGGGCGGGGGTTAGGTGGGGGTGTTGCGGATCATCAGGGCCGAGCGGAGGCCGGTGATGTCGAGAACGCGGAGGAGGAAGTCGGCGACGTTCGTGAGGACTAGGGCGCTTTGGGCGGAGGCCGCTTTGCGGCTCAGGACGACGAGCGTGCCGAGGCCCTGGGAGTCGCAGAAGGTCACCGCGCCCATGTCGAGCACGACGCGCACCGGGCGTTCGGTCAGGGCGTCGTCCACCGCCGCGGTCAGCTCGGCGGCGGTGAGCATGTCGATCTCCCCGGAGAGGCGCAGGACCGTCTGGTCCGCGCCCGGGCGGTGTACGGATATGG
The DNA here is from genome assembly GCA_035634075.1 of Pilimelia sp. Classification (GTDB taxonomy): domain Bacteria; phylum Actinomycetota; class Actinomycetes; order Mycobacteriales; family Micromonosporaceae; genus DASQDS01. The sequence goes on from DASQDS010000017.1 coordinate 3,545, forward strand.
ACAGCTCAGGACGTTCCACTCCGACAGATTAGCGGCAGCGCCGGAGCCCGGCATCGCGGCGCGGGGCAGGCCCGGGGTGGTTGTCGATGAGGCGGTACCCGCTGACACAATGGTCTGACCGTGACCGACACTACTGCGCCCGGCGGCCTGCCGTACCCGGCCGACGCGCCGGCCTCCGAGCAGCTGTTCGACCGCGCCCGCGAGCTGACGCCGGGCGGGGTGAATTCGCCTGTCCGGGCCTTCCGTGCGGTGGGCGGCACCCCGCGCTTCATGGTGCGGGGCGAGGGCCCGTGGCTCCACGACGCGGACGGCCGCCGCTACGTCGACCTGGTCTCCTCCTGGGGGCCGCTCATCCTCGGCCACGCCCACCCGGAGATCGTCGCCGCCGTGCAGGCGGCCGCGGCGGCGGGCACCAGCTTCGGCACGCCGACGCCGGGCGAGGTGGCGCTGGCGGCGGAGATCGTCGACCGGACGCCGGTGGCGCAGGTTCGGCTGGTCAACTCCGGCACCGAGGCCACCATGTCCGCGATCCGCCTGGCGCGCGGGTGCACCGGCCGGGCCAAGGTGGTGAAGTTCGCCGGCTGTTACCACGGGCACGTGGACGCCCTGCTCGCCGCCGCCGGTTCCGGCGTGGCGACGCTGGGCCTGCCCGACACCCCGGGCGTCACCGGCGCGGCGGCCGCCGACACGATCGTCCTGCCCTACAACGACCTGGCGGCGGTGGCCGCGGCCTTCGCCGAGCACGGCGCTGAGATCGCCGCGGTGATCACGGAGGCGGCGCCGGGCAACATGGGCGTTGTCCCGCCCGCGCCGGGGTTCAACGCCGGGCTGGCGGACATCGCGCACCGGCACGGCGCGCTGCTGGTCGTCGACGAGGTGATGACCGGGTTCCGGGTCGCCCGCGGCGGCTGGGCCGAGGCGAGCGCGGGGCTCGGCGAGCCGATCGACGCGGACCTGTGGACCTTCGGCAAGGTCATGGGCGGCGGCCTGCCCGCGGCGGCGTTCGGCGGCCGGGCGGAGCTGATGGGCCGGCTCGCCCCGGCCGGGCCGGTCTACCAGGCCGGCACGCTGTCCGGCAACCCGTTGGCCTGCGCCGCCGGGCTGGCCACTCTGCGGCTCGCCGACGCCGAGGTCTACCGGCGGTTGGACGCGATGGCCGAGCTGGTCGGCACCCTCGCGACCGACGCGCTGACCGCCGCCGGCGTCGCGCACCGGCTGTCGTACGCCGGCAACATGTTCTCCGTCTTCTTCACCGACGCCCCGGTGACCGACTACGCCAGCGCGCAGACGCAGGACGTGGCGGCGTTCCGGGCGTTCTTCCAGGCGATGCTCGCGCACGGGGTCTACCTGCCGCCCAGCGCGTTCGAGGCCTGGTTCGTCTCCGCGGCGCTCGACGCCGAGGCGGTGGAGCGGATCGAGGCGGCGCTCCCGGCGGCGGCGCGCGCCGCCGCGGCGGCGGGGGGGCGCGCATGAGGACCGTCGTGCACGTGCTGCGGCACGGCGAGGTGCACAACCCGGACAAGATTTTGTACGGCCGGCTGCCGGGCTTCCGCCTGTCGGAGCTGGGCGCCCAGATGGCGAAGGCGGCGGCGCAGGCGCTCGCGGAGCGGGACGTCGCGCACGTCGTGGCCAGCCCGCTGGAGCGCGCGCAGGAGACGGCGGAGCCGATCGCGGCGCAGTTCGAGGTGCCGGTGTCCACCGACGAGCGGCTGCTGGAGAGCGCCAACTGGTTCGAGGGCAAGCGCGTCTCCGCCGGCGACGGTGCGCTGCGCGACCCGCGGAACTGGTGGGTGCTGCGCGACCCGGTGACCCCGTCGTGGGGCGAGCCGTACACCGTCATCGGCAAGCGGATGTTCGAGGCGCTGCAGGCGGCCCGCGACGCCGCCGCCGGGCGCGAGGCGGTCTGCGTGTCGCACCAGCTGCCGATCTGGATCCTGCGGCGGTATGTCGAGCGCAAGCGGCTGTGGCACGACCCGCGCACCCGGCAGTGCGGGCTGGCGAGCCTGACCTCGTTCCACTTCGACGGGTCGGCGGTGGTCGGGATCGGCTACAGCGAGCCCGCCGCCCACCTGGTCGCGATGTCCCCGGGCGCCCGGACGGCGAAGGGCGCCTAGCCGTGCGTGTCCGTCGCGCCGTCGTCGCGGGGCTGGCCGCCAGCTGCCTCGCCGTCGCGGCGGCCGTCGCGGTGGCCGTGCGCGCGGAGCCCGGCTGGGAGGAGCGGTGCACGACTGCCGGCAACGTCGTGGCGTGCGATCCCGGCGACCGCCCGGCGGCGCCCGCGGTGGCCGGCGACCTGCTGGAGGGCGGGCGGTACGAGCGGGGCGAACGCCGCGGCCGGGTCGTGGTGATCAACTTCTGGGGCTCCTGGTGCGCGCCGTGCCGCGCGGAGATCGACGACCTCGAACGGACGTACCAGGCGACGAAGTCCGACGGCGTGGACTTCCTCGGCATCAACGTGCGCGACGACCGGGACCGGGCGCTGGCCTTTCACAACGGGCGGGTGAGCTACCCGAGCCTCTTCGACCCGGCCAGCCGCCTCGCGCTGGATTTCGACATCCCGCCGAACGCCATCCCGGCCACCATCGTCCTCGACCGGGCCGGCCGGATCGCCCGGGTAGTGCGGGCCGCGGTGACTCGGGAGGAGCTGGAGCCGCTCGTGGCGGATGTCGCCGCCGAGCGGGGGGCCGCCTGATGGAGTCGCCGTTCGCGGACCTCGCCACCGACGGGCCGCTGGTCGTCGCCGCGGGCGTGGCCGCGCTGGCGGGGCTGGTGAGCTTCCTGTCGCCGTGCGTCCTGCCGCTCGTGCCGGGGTACCTGTCGTACGTCACGGGCCTGGCCGGCGCCGAGCTGGACGCGGATCGGGCCGCCGCCCGCGGGCCGGGCCCGACCGGTGGCGGGGCCGTAGCCGTGGCGGTCGCGCCGGCCCGGCCGGCGGTGCGGGGGCGGGTGCTCGCCGGCACCCTGTTGTTCGTCGCCGGCTTCACCGCCGTGTGGGTCTGCGTCGCCATCCTGTTCGCCAGCGTCGGGAAGGTGCTCTACGAGCACGCCCGCGCACTGGAGGTGGTCGGCGGTTCGTTGATCATCGTGCTCGGGCTGGCCTTCCTCGGGCTGGTCCCCGGGCTGCGCGGCCAGTGGCGGATGACCCGGCTGCCCGCCGCCGGCCTGCTGGGCGCGCCGGTGTTCGGGGCGGTGTTCGCGCTGTCCTGGGTGCCGTGCGCCACCCCGACGCTCGGCGCGGTGCTGCTGCTGGCCACCGTCGGCGGGCAGACGGACCGGGCCGTGCTGCTCGCGGTGGCGTACTGCCTCGGCCTGGGCGTGCCGTTCGTGGCGTTCGGGCTGGCGTTCCGCCGGCTGCTCGGGGTCTTCGCCGCCGTGCGCCGCAACTCGCGCTGGGTCACCCGGGTCGGCGGGGCGTTGCTGCTGATCGTCGGGCTGGCCCTGGTCACCGGCGGCTGGACCGACTTCACCAACTGGCTGCGGGCGACCGTGGGCGTCGGTGAGGTGGGCATTTGATCACGTGGGTGGTCGCCTCGCTGCGGAACGGCTGGCGGCAGCTGACCAGCATGCGCACCGCGCTGGTGCTGCTGTTTCTGCTCGCCGTCGCCGCGATCCCGGGCTCGCTCCTGCCGCAGAAGGACGTCAACATCGAGGACGTCCGCGCCTACGTGCGGGCCCACCCGACGGCGGGGCCGATCCTGGAGCGGCTGTGGGCGTTCGAGGTGTTCGCCTCGCCGTGGTTCTCGGCGATCTACCTGCTGCTGTTCACCTCGCTCGTCGGCTGCATCGTGCCGCGCCTGGCCGAGCACTGGCGCGCCCTGCGTGCCGTACCGCCGAAAGCCCCTGCCCGCCTGGACCGCCTGCCGATGCACGCGCCCGGCGAGCGGCGCGACGGCGCCCCGGCGCAGGTCGCGGCGGAGCTGCGGGCGGCGTTGCGGGCGCGCCGGTGGCGGGCGGTGGCGCGCGCGGAGGACGGCGGCGCGTGGGCGGTCAGCGCCGAGAAGGGCTACCTGAAGGAGACCGGCAACCTGCTGTTCCACAGTGCGCTGATCGCGGTGCTGCTGGGGGTCGCGGCCGGGTCCTGGTACGGCTGGCACGGCAACCGGCTCCTGGTGGCGGGGGCGGACCGCGGCTTCTGCAACGCCGTGCAGCAGTTCGACGAGTACGGGGTGGGGCCGCGGGTCGGGCCGGCCGCGTTGCCCGGCTTCTGCCTGACCCTGACCGAATTCCGGGCGGAGTACCGGGAGACCGGCCAGCCGGAGTCGTTCCGCGCGACCGTGCGGGTGGAGCGCGACGGACCGGCGCGCACGGAGAGCTTCTCGGTCAACGACCCGCTGCGGCTGGACGGGGCCAACGTGTACCTGTTCGGCCACGGCTACGCGCCGGTGTTGCGCTACACGGACCGGTACGGCCGGACCCAGACGGTGGTGGCGCCGTTCCTCACGGTCGACGAGACGATGACCGGCGAGGGGGCGGCGAAGTTCCCGGACGCGAACGTCGACCCGGCGACCGGCCGGCGCGACCCGTCGCTGCAGGTGGGCTTCGAGGGCCTGTTCCTGCCGACGGCACCCGGGCAGCCGCCGTTCGTGCGCTCGGCCTTCCCTGAGCCGCGCGACCCGGCGGTGCTGCTGCGCGCGTACCGGGGCAACCTCGGCGAGGACGCGGGCATCCCGACCTCGGTCTACCGGATCGACCAGCGGCAGGTGGAGGCCGGCCGGCTCAAGGAGGTCGGCGAGCCGAAGCTGCTGCGGCCGGGCGACACCTGGACGCTGGACGACGGCTCGCGGGTGCAGTTCGTCGGCACCGAGCGGTGGATCACCCTGTCCGTGCGGCACGACCCGGGCCAGCGGTTCGTGCTGGCGGGCGTGGTGGTGTTGCTGGCGGGCCTGATGATGTCGCTGGCCGGGCGCCGCCGCCGGGTGTTCTTCCGCGTCACACCGGCCCCCGCCGGGCCATCTCCGACGGACGGTAGTAGCGTGGTGGGGGCGGGCGGCCTGCCGCGCTCCGACTATCCCGGCTTCGCCGAGGAGTTCACCCGGGTGGTGGCGGAGACCCGCGGGGCGGCCCCGGCCGCGCCGGCCGGCGAGACCGGGACATTTGTGGGCGCGGGAAGGATCGACTGATGGCGGAACTGTCTGACCAGTTGCTGGTCGTGGCCATCCTCGCGTACCTGGCGGCGATGGTCTGCCACGCCGCCGAGTACGCGTTCGGCACCCGCAGCCACATCGGCCGCGCCGCCACCCGCCCGGCCCGGGAACTGGTCACGGTGGGCGGTTCCGACGTCGGCGCGAGCGGGCCGCCGCAAGCGCCGGCCGAAAGCACCGTCGCCGGGCCGGCCGGGGGGCGGCTGCGCTGGGTCGGGTGGGCGGCCGTCGGGAGCACCGTCGTGGGGGTGGGCGCGCACCTGGGGGCGTTGGTCGGGCGGGGGTTGGCCGCGGAGCGGATGCCCTGGGGCAACATGTACGAGTTCATCCTGTCGGTGACCTTCGTCGGTGTTGTCGCCTGGCTCGTGGTGCTGTTCCGGCGGCCCGACGTCCGACACCTGGGCCTGTTCGTCGCCCTGGTCCTGATCATGCTGCTGGGCGCCGCCGGCATGGTCACCTACACCGAGGTCGGGCCGCTGGTGCCGGCGCTGGACTCGTACTGGTTCGTGATCCACGTCGCGTCGGTCGTCGTCGCCTCGGGCATCTTCCTGCTGGCCTTCGTCCCGGCGGTGTTGTACCTGGCCCGGACGGGTTACGACGAGGGTCGGCGCAGCTTCCCGTACACCCTGGGGCGGCGGGTGCCGGCCGCCGACGTGCTGGAGCGGCTCACCTTCCGGCTGCACGCGTTCGCGTTTCCGATCTGGACGTTCGGGGCGCTGATCGCCGGGCCGATCTGGGCGGAGGCGGCCTGGGGCCGGTACTGGGGTTGGGATCCCAAGGAGGTCTGGGCCTTCATCTCCTGGGTGGTCTACGCCGGCTACCTGCACGCCCGGGCCACGCCGAGCGTGCGCCGCAGCACGGCGACCTGGATCGCCGTGTTCGGCTGGGCCACCATGCTGATGAACCTGTTCGGCGTGAACCTGTTCTTCGAGGGCCTGCACTCGTACGCCGGAGTCGAGGACTAGGGCTGGCGCGGACCCTCCGGGCAGTCGCCGGCCGACCAGGTGTCGTAGCGGGTGGTCCAGTCCAGGCAGTAGCCGTCGTCGGTGGTGCGGGTGGGCGTGGTGGCGACCTGGCCGGCGCGCCAGTACCGCAGCCGGTCGCGGTCCGGGTCCCGGAGCTGGACGTTGTCCAGGTTGACCGGCGGCACCGACAGCGGCACCGGGTCGGCCCGGTCGACGTGCACCTCGACGTACTGTTCGATCTGGGCGGTGCGGCCGGTCGGCAGGTGCTGGGCGCTGAGCAGGTTCCACCGGTCGTCCCACCACAGCCAGGCCTGCCACCGGTCGCCGTCGCTGTGCAGGCCGGTGGCGCCGTCGCTGTGCAGGCCGATGTCGCCGTCGCTGTGCAGGCCGATCCAGATCTGCTGGCCGTCGCGCAGGGCGTAGTCGTCGTAGAACCGCCAGGCCCGCCCGTTGGTGTCGTACGTGTAGACGCGCTGCCGTCCGTCGCCGGACCAGCCGGTCTCGGCCCAGCCGGCCTCCAGCCAGAACACCTCGCCGCCGGCGACGTGCCGCTTGGCCATGAACCGGGTGGCCAGGAAGTCCCAGCTGCCCGCGCGGACGGCGGCGTCGCGGACGGTCATCCGCCCGGTCACCCCCGCCCACTGGGCCGACGTGGCGACGCCCAGGTGGTGGTAGCCGCCGGGCCCGCCGTCTTCGGGGTGGCCCCGCCCGGCCCGCCGCTCGACG
>DASQDS010000018.1:0-2610 GCA_035634075.1 Pilimelia sp.
TCCCGTACGCGGCGGTGGTCGGCGCCCGGGAGGCGGCGGCCGGCCAGGTCGCCCTGCGGCTGCGCGACGGGCGGGCGCTGGCGCCGATGCCGGCTGCGGCGGCGATCGCCCTGGTGCACCGGGTGGCCGCGGGCCGGGGCGCCGACCTGTTGCCACCGACCTGACCCACGCCTACCGCCGGCGTCCGCCGGGGGTCAGCCCAGCGCTCGCCGGCGGAAGCCGCGCAGCCCTGTGACGGTGAAGACCGCGCCGAAGGCCACCAGCGCGGCCAGCGACAGGCCGGGGTCGACGTGCGGGATGTGCGGCACGAGCGCCGCCCGGACGCCCTCGGAGCAGTACGTCAGCGGGTTCAGCGCGCTGATCACCTGGAACCAGCGCAGGCCGGTGAGGGCGGGCAGGGGATACTGGGTCGCGCCGGTGAACATCAGCGGTGTGAAGATCAGCGCGAACATGATGCTGATCTTCGCCGGCGGGACGGCCGTGCCCACGGTGATGCCCAGGGCGGCGCCGACCCAGGATCCCAGCACGAGGACCGCCAGCAGCAGCGGGACGCCTTCGGCGCGCCACGGGGCGGTGCCCAGCACCAGCGCGCTGACCGGGAACATGATCACTGCGGCCAGCAGCCCGCGCAGGGAGGCGATGACCATCTTCTCGATCGCCACGAGGTCGGTGGGGAGCGGTGCCAGCAGCCGATCCTCGATCTCCTTGGTCCAGCCGAACTCCATGACCAGCGGAAAGGCGACGCTCTGCAGCGAGGTCAGGAACGCGGCCAGCGCGACGATGCCGGGCAGCAGCAGGTCGCCGAAGTCGTCCCGCACGTAGTCCAGGTCGCCCAGCACCTTGGCGAAGATGAAGAGCGTGAACAGCGGCGTCAACGCCACCTGGATCAACAGGACCCAGAACTCCTTGCCGGTGACGAAGACGTCCCGCCACAGGATCGCCCGGAACGCCCGGCCGGCGCTCGCCCGGGGCGCCGGGTCGGCGGCGGCCACCCGCGCCGCCGCGGTGGTCGTGCTCGGCTCGCTCATCGCAGGCCCCGTCCGGTCAGGTCGATGAAGACATCCTCCAGGCTCGGCTCGCCGACGTGGACGTCGCTGAGCTGGGCGCCGCGCGCGTGCAGGGCGGCGGCCACCGGGCCGAGCAGGGCGGCGGGCTCGGCGGCGAGGTACAGCCGCAGCCGCAGCCCGGCGGCGCCCGGCTGGGCGACGTCCTCGCCCCGGAGCACGCCGGCGAGGTCGGCGAGCGCGGCCAGCAGTTTGTCGCCGGTGTCGCCGGCGGCCGGCGCGACGGTGAGGTCCAGCACCGACTCGCCGCTCAGTCCCCGGATCAGCCCGGCCGGCGTGTCCAGCGCCAGCAGCCGGCCATGGTCCATGATGCCCACCCGGTCGGAGAGGTCCGCGGCCTCGTCCATGTCGTGAGTGGTCAGGACGATTGTCACGCCTCGGTCGCGCAGCTGCCGGACCCGCTCCCAGACGAACCGGCGGGACTGGGGATCCAGCCCCGTGGTCGGCTCGTCGAGGAAGAGCACCTGCGGCTCGTGCATCAGCGAGCGCGCGATCATGAGTCGCTGGGCCATGCCGCCGGAATACCAGTCGACCTTGACGTCGGCCTGCTCGGCCAGGCCGAACTCGTCCAGGAGGACCGCCGCGCGGGCGTTGCGCTGCGCCCGGGGGAACCCGTGGTACGCCGCGTGGAACGTCAGATTCTGTCGCGGGGTGAGGGACCGGTCCAGGTTGCTGCGTTGCGGCACGACGGCCAGCCGGGCGCGTGCCCGCACCGGGTCCGCCCGCACGTCGACCCCGCCCACCGCCGCGTAGCCGGCCGTGGCCCGGACCATCGTGGTGAGGATCCCGACGGTGGTGGTCTTGCCGGCGCCGTTGGGCCCGAGCAGGCCGAAGACCTCGCCGGCCGCCACCGCGAAACTCAGCCCGTCGACCGCGTTCGCGTCCCGCTTGGGATAGCGCTTCACCAGCTCGCGCACCTCGACAGCGGCACTCATCGCCGTCCTCCTCCCCGTGGCCCCCGCCCGCCGCTGAACCTAGCTCGCCAGTGCGACGAACAGCGTCGCGCCGAGAAAGAGCAACTGCAGGATGGTACGCGGCCCGAGCGGCGTCACCGGCCTGCCGGCCAGCCACAGCCCGCGTCGCGCGGCCGACACGTTCGCCGGGAACATCGCGACGAGCAGGAGGGCCAGGGCGCCCGCCGCCCAGCGCTGGGTTGCCGGGACGAGCAGGCCGAGCGCGCCGGCCGCCTCGAGCGCGCCGGTCACCGTGACCAGCAGGTCGGGCCGGGGGAGTCGCGGCGGGACCATCGCGATCAGGTCGGCGCGCCGGCGGCCGCCGGCGTGCGCGGAGGCGGTGAGCAGGAACATGGCGGCCAGCCCGACGGCGACCGCCGGGCGCCAGGCGGCCAGGGCGTCGGCGCCGAGGAGGCCGGCGAGCCGGGCGAGAGCGGTGCCGAGGAGCAGGGCGATCAGGGGGGCCATCGTCGTCCTCCGGAGGGTTGGCTGGCCGTAACTTGTCAATGTAAAGATGCGTCGCCTTGGCCATCTTGTCAATGACAAGTTAGGGTGTCGTGCATGACAACCCGGCCGTACCATCACGGCAGCCT
>DASQDS010000019.1:0-10875 GCA_035634075.1 Pilimelia sp.
TCCAGCCGGGTGAACCTGTCGAAGACGCGGTCCCGGTCGGCCGCCGGAATGCCGGCGCCGTCGTCGGTCACCGTGACGACGGGGTCGCCGGCCGGGCCGCCCGGGCCCACCGCTACCTCCACCCGGGTACGGGCGTGCCGGACGGCGTTGTCCAGCAGGTTCGCCACCACCCGGCAGAGCGCGTCGGCGTCCCCCCGGGTCCGGCACGGCGCCGCCGGCGGACGGACCACGACGGGCGGCGCCGGGTAGCGCGCCGCCAGGTCCGCGACGAGATCGCCGAGATCCACCGCCGCCGCCCGGCGCCCGGGCCGGCCCACGGACGTGCCGGCCGGGTCCGCCGCTGCCTCGTCCGCCCGGGCCAGCAGCAGGAGGTCGTCGACAAGGCGGGCCAGCCGTTCCGTGTCGGTCAACAGGTCGTCGGCGACGACGGGCCAGTCGGTCGCCGGGCCGAGGCGCTGCGCGACCTCCAGCTGGGTCCGCATGTTCGCCAGCGGGCTGCGCAGCTCGTGCGCCGCGTCCGCCACGAAGGCGCGCTGCCGGGCCCGGGCGCCGGCCAGCCTGTCCAGCATCCCGTTCAGGGTGACCGCCAGCCGGTGGATCTCATCGTGCGCGGCAGGCACGGGCAGCCGCCCTCGCAGCGCTCCCCCAGTGATCTCCTCCGCGCCGCGCCGTAACGCCTCCACCGGGCGCAGCGTCGCGCCGATCACGCGCCACGCCACGGCGGCCAGCACGACGACCAGCAGCGGGAAGGCCACCATGACGGTGGTGCGGACAAGAGCGACGCTCTGGACCACCGCGGTCGTCGAGCGGGCGACGAGGACGGTCAGGCGGGCCGTGGGCGGCCCGGCCGTGACGGCCACCACGCGCAGGGTGCCGGGCGCGCCCGCATCGGTCCCGTCCACGTACAGCCGCTCCCCGGCCCGCACGCGGGCGAGGTCGGCGTCGGTGAGCAGGGGCGACAGCCGGTCCGCGTTGATCGACGCCGACCGGATCCGGGACTGGTCGTCGATCACCTGGACGACGACGTCGACGCCCGCCACCGGGACCGGGTCCGGTGGGGCGCCCTGCTCGTCGATCAACGTGGCGACGCCGCGCGCCGTCTCCATGGCACCGGCATCGACGGCGCGCTGCAGGGCCAGGCCCAACGCGGCCACGAGCACCACGCCACCGAGCGCGAGCCCCATGGCGAGGCCGACGACGCCGAGCAGCATCAGCCGGGCGCGCAGGCTCAGCCGCCGACCCCGCCACCACCCGCCGCCGACAGCGCGCATGGCGATCAGCTCGTGGCGGCGGGCTGACCGCCGGTGTCCGCGGGCGCGCCGGCGGGTGCCGGGACCCGCGCGGTCGGCGCCTGGGCGGCCCCCGCCGCGCCGGACAGGCGGTAGCCGGCACCGCGCACGGTCTCCAGCACGTCCCGGCCGATCTTGCGGCGCAGGTAACCCACGTAGACCTCGACCGCGTTCGGCGCGGTGTCCATACCGGCGTCCCAGACGTGGTCCAGCAGCTCCGTCTTCGAAACCACCTCGCCCGGCCGGCGCATCAGGTACTCCAACAGCGCGTACTCGCGCGCCGTCAGGGCCACCTCGGCACCGTCCAGCGTGACGAGCCGGCGGGCGGGATCCAGCCGCAGCGGCCCCACGGCCAGGACCGCCGGGCGCTCGGGTGCGCCCCGACGCAGCAGCGCCCGCAGCCGGGCCAGCAGCACGACGTACGAGAAGGGTTTGGTCAGGTAGTCGTCGGCGCCGCAGTCCAGGCCGTCCGCCTGGTCGTACTCGCCGTCCTTGGCCGAGAGCATCAGCACCGGCACCCAGTTCGCCTCCGCGCGCAGGGTCCGCACGACCCGGTAGCCGGACAGGCCGGGGAGCATGACGTCGAGGATCACCGCGTCGTAACCGCCGTGCCGGGCCAGCTCCAGCCCGCCCGGGCCGTCCCCGGCCACGTCCACCACGAAGCCCTCCGCCTGGAGCCCGCGCTGCAACGCCGTGGCCAACCGCGCCTCGTCTTCCACCACCAGCAACCGCACACCTGACAGCGTGGCACGCTGGCTGTGTCGGCCCACAGGGATTCTCAGCCCCGTCACAGCGTCGCTGGCGCACGCTGGTGGCCAGGAGGTGGACGAATGTCCGTATTCGAAAGGCGACCGGCGCTGCGCTGGCTGGTCCCCGCGGTCGCCACGGCCGCTGTCATCGCAGGTGGGGCGGCGGTCGGCACACTCGCGGCCGCCGCTGAACCGAGACTGCCGCCCCGCACCGCGGCGCAGTTGCTCGTCGACCTGCAGAGCGCCCAGCTGGACGGGCTCTCCGGCACCGTCGTCCAGCGGGCGGAACTCGGGCTGCCGGAGGTCGCCGAGACGATCGGCAAGTTCGGTGGCGGCCTGGCGTCGTTGGTGTCCGGGTCGAACACCGTCAAGGTCTGGTACGCGGGGCCCGACAAGGCCCGGGTGGCGCTGCTGAGCACGCTCGGCGAGACCGACATCATCCGCAACGGCCGCGACGTGTGGCTGTGGGAGAGCCGCGGCAACACGGCCAAGCACACCCGGCTGCCGGTGGACGGCGCCGGCCGGCCCGACCACGGGCCCCTGCCGTCGGCGACCCCGACCGGCCTGCCGGCCAGCCCGCAGGAGGCGGCCGACTTCGCCCTGCGCGCGCTGTCGCCGACGACGGAGGTGACCACCGGCAACAACGCCTCGGTGGCCGGCCGCGACGCGTACCAGCTGAAGCTCGCCCCCCGCGACAAGCAGTCCCTGGTCGGCGAGGTCCGCCTGGCGATCGACGCGGTGGAGCACGTGCCCCTCGGCGTGGAGATCTTCGCCAAGGGAGCGGACGAGCCGGCCTTCGAAGTGACGTTCTCGCAGGTCAGCTTCGCCCGGCCGGACGCGGAGCGGTTCCGGTTCAACCCGCCGCCCGGCGTCAACCTGACTGAGGCGAAGCCTGACGGTGCGGCCGGGGCCAAGGGCCGGGCCGACCACGACGCGGGCGACGCACCCAGGATGGCCACCGTCGGCACGGGCTGGACGTCCGTGCTCGTCGCCCGGATGTCCGAGGCGGCCGGCGCGACTGGCCCCGGCGCGACTGGCCCCGGCGCGACTGGCTCCGGTTCGGCTGGCGCCAAGCCGGGCGCGAAGAGCGGCAGCGCCGATGCGGCCGGCCCGGCGGCCGCGCTGGGCCTGCTCGGGGAGCTGCCCAGGGTGAACGGTGCGTGGGGCAGCGGCCGGATGTTGTCGGGGACGCTGTTCAGCGCCCTGCTCACCGACGACGGCCGCCTGCTGATCGGCGCGGTGACCCCCGCGCGGCTGACCGAGGCGGCGGCATCCCCCCAGGCCAGACTGAACTAACCAAGTGGGACAAAACGCCAGGTCGCGGCTAACACCGCGACCTGGCGTTCCACGTCTGAAGGCTGCTCCCCCGCACCCCCCCGACGACGGCCCCCGGTGATCAAGGGGTTTGCGCCAGCCTTGTCGGCGTGTCGCGGCGCAAACCCCTTGATCACGCGGAGCTACCCGGTCAAGGTGGTCTGTGGGGCATTGAGCTATGATCATATAACTATGATCGTCAATGGGAGCGCTCCAGAAGAGTATGCCCTTCCGGGCCGGCTGAAAAGCCCTCCGGGCCGGAAACCTGTGGCCACCGCAGTGGCATTGACCAGCCCCGGGACCGCTTCCGCATCGCGCACCCGGCGCTGAACCGCTGGTCGGGGGCGGCGCCCCGGGCCGGCCAGCTCGACGCTCATCAACCGAGCGGGCACGTCACGGTGTCCGAACGGCCAGCCGACTCTGGCTGCCCGACAATCCGGCACCCGATTACCGATGCCCGCCACACTTAGAGAGACTTTCGCACATGGTCCAACCCCCACCCCGCCGCCCACCGACGCCGTACGCGCCCGGGGGCATGCTGTCGACAGATGGGGTAAGGCCCACACCGTACCCGCAGAAGTTCATGGGGCCGGGCCAGCGCGTGCTCGCGGCGATGGGCGGCCTGATGATGCTGCCCTGCATCGGCATCGCCTCGCTGATCGTCTCCGCCCGGGACGCCGGGCCCAGCGACCCGCCGACCTCGGTGGCCGCCGACAGCGAGGGGCCCACGCCGACGCGCTCCCCCGACCGCCGGTACGAGACCTGCGCGGCGGCCAGGGCCGCCGGCCTCGGGCCGTACCGCCGGGGCCAGGACGTGGAGTACACCTGGTACGTCGACGACGACGCCGACGGGGTGGCCTGCGAGTAGTCGCTAGTGCCGCACGGCCGCGCGGGGTTCCCCGGCCCGGTGGGACCCCCGCGACAGGGGCACCGCGCCGCCGGCGCGGGCGCCCGCGGTGTCGCCGGTGCCGCCGGTGAGGCCGGTGGTGCCGCCTCGGTCGGATCGCCGGGTGAGCAGCCGCAGCGTCGGCATCTCGACCCAGCGGAAGAGGGCTGCGGCGATCGCGTACGCCAGGACGAGCACCGCCGCAGCCACCAGCGCCGCCGGCAGCGGGCGCCACGGCGCGTCGCGGCCGATCAAGGTGACCACCGCGACGAGCGTCACCAGGTGCACCAGGTAGAACGAGTACGACATCTCCCCCAGCCTGACCACGGCGGGATGCCGCCACGGTGACGGCGCGCCGCGCAGGTCGGCCAGTGCGGCGGCCGGGATGAGCAGCGCGATCGCCACGATCGTCGCCGCGGTGTCCCGCCCCGCCGCCGGCAGCTCGTCGATCAGTGCGTAGTTGACCGCGAACAGCGCCATCGCGGCCGGCAGGCCCGGCCCGCGCCAGCCGCCCGACCGCACCAGCAACGCCAGCGCGATGCCCAGCGCGAACTCCAGCATCCGGGTCAGCGGGAAGATGTAGACGAACCAGCGCCGGTGGTCCGCCGGCACCGCGAGCTCGGCGACGACCGGCACCAGCCACACGGCGGCGCACAGCCCGGCGGCGCCCGCCCGCAGGGCCCACGCGCCCGGGCCCCACGAGCCCAGGCGGCGCAGGGCGGCGTACAGCGCCGGAAAGCCCGCGTAGAACGCCAGCTCGCAGGAGAGCGACCAGGTCACCGAGTTGATGCCGAGGTACAGCCAGTCCTGCGGGAACCACGACTGGATCAGCAGCAGCCCGGTGACCGTCGTCTCGGTGGTCACCTTGGTGATTCGGTCGGAGACCGCGAGGCAGCCGACGGCGAACGCCAGCGCCGCCAGGTGCGCCGGGTAGATGCGCGCCAGCCGGTGCCGCCAGAAGCGGCCGAGCGACTGGCCGGGCCGGGCGGACCAGGCGAGGACGAAGCCCGACAGCACGAAGAAGAACGACACACCCAGGTCGCCTGCGTCGAACAGCAGCCGGGCGGCGTCCCGGGCCGGCCCCTGCGCCAACGGCAGGAAGGAATACGCGTGCACGCCGAAAACCAGCATCGCGGCGGCGAACCGCAGGCCGGTCAGGGAGGGCAGGCGGTGGCCCACGGCGTTCGGCGGCAGGATGGCTCCTCGTCCGGTCGGCTATCGTGGCCGGCCGTGCGGGTCCGGCGGTGGCGGCTCGACGCGCCACGGCTGCTCTGCCCCCGCGGGGGCGCCAGGAAACGCGCGCGACACTGCGACACACGCCACACCCCGCCCCGGGCGGCGGCTCGGCCGGGGATCCGGCACGCTGGTGCGGTGCGCCTGGCTACCTGGAACGTCAACTCCGTCCGCGCCCGCCTGCCCCGGCTGCTCGGCTGGCTGGCCGAGACCGCCCCGGACGTGGTGTGTCTGCAGGAGACGAAGACCGCCGCGGACGCGTTCCCGGCCGCGGAGGTCGCCGAGCTGGGCTACGACAGCGCGGTGCATTCCGACGGCCGGTGGAACGGCGTGGCCGTCCTGTCCCGGGTCGGCCTCGCGGACGTCCGCCGCGGGCTGCTCGAGGAGCCCGGCTTTCCCGACCCCGAGACCCGCGCGCTGGGCGTGACCTGCGCCGGGGTGCGGGTCTGGTCGGTGTACGTCCCGAACGGGCGCACCCCCGACTCGCCGCACTACGCGTACAAGCTGCGGTGGCTGGCCGCGCTGCGGGAGACCGTCGCCGCGGAGCTGGGCGCCGCCGGGCCGGGCGAGCTAACGGTGTGCGGGGACTTCAACGTGGCGCCGACCGACGCGGACGTGTGGGACCCGGCGGTCTTCACCGGCTCCACCCACGTCACCGCGCCGGAGCGCGCCGCGCTCGCGGGCCTGCGCGAGGCGGGCCTGGCGGACGTCCTGCCGCGCCCGCTCAAGGGGCCGCACCCGTTCACGTACTGGGACTACCGGGCCGGGATGTTCCACCAGAACAAGGGCATGCGGATCGACCTGGTGTACGCGAGCCGGGCCGTGGCCGACCGGGTCCGGGACGCGTACGTGGACCGGGAGGCGCGCAAGGGCACCGGCCCGTCGGACCACGCGCCGATCGTCGTGGACCTCGACCCGCGGGACGCGCCCGCCGGCACCGCGCCGTAGCGGCCGGGGCCCCCGCTAGCGGCCAGGGCCCCCCGGCCGGCGCGACGTGGCGACGATCGGGGGGCCCTGGCGGCGTTCCTGGCGCGGCGGTGGGACCGGCTCAGACGCGGAACTGGTCCACCAGCTGCTTGAGGTCGCTGGACATCTGCGCCAGCTCCTCGGCGGCGCGCTGCGCCTCGGCCACGCCCTCGCTGGTCGACTGGGCGGCCGTCGCCACGCCGGTGATGTTGGACGCGATGTCGGTCGAGCCGGTGGCGGCCTCGGCGACGTTGCGGCCGATCTCCGTGGTGGTCGCGGTCTGCTCCTCCACCGCGGAGGCGATCGTCTCCGAGTAGGAGCTGATCTTCTCGATGATCCCGGAGATCTGCGCGATGGCGTCGACGGCGGCACCGGTGTCGGTCTGGATCGCCTGGATCCGCGAGGAGATCTCCTCGGTCGCCTTGGCGGTCTCCTGGGCCAGGTCCTTGACCTCGCTGGCCACCACCGCGAAGCCCTTGCCGGCCTCGCCGGCCCGCGCGGCCTCGATCGTGGCGTTGAGCGCCAGCAGGTTCGACTGCTCGGCGATCGACGTGATCACGTTCACGATGTTGCCGATCTCCGCGCTGGACTGCCCCAGCTTGGACACCGTGGTGTTGGCCGACTCGGCCACGTCCACGGCGCTGCGGGCGACGCCGGCGGCGTCGGTCGCGCTGCCGGCGATCTCGCGGATGGAGGCCGTCATCTCCTCGGACGCGGCGGCCACCGTCTCGATGTTCGTCGACACCTGCTCGGCGGCGCTGGACACCATGTCCGCCCGCGAGCTGGCCTGCTCGGCGTTGCCGGCGATCTGGGTGCTGACCGTGGACAGCTCCTGCGCGGCGCCGGCGAGGCTCTCGCTGTTGCCGCCGATCCGGCTGACGGTCTCGCGCAGGCCGGCCGTGGCCGCGTCGAGCTGCGCGGCCATGATGCCGATCTCGTCGCGGCTGTCCACGTCCGTCCGGCGCGTGAGGTCGCCGGTGGCGAGGCCGTCGACCACGACCGCGACCCGGCGCACGCGAGACACGATCCCCCGGGCGATCCACAAGCCGAACAGGATGGCGAGCGCGATACCGGTGGTGAGGAAGACGATGGTCGTCGTCCGGGCCGACTCGTAGGTGGCCGCCGCGCGGTCCTTGCGCGAGACGGCGTCCGCGGTCTCGGCGTCGCTGATCTCCTCGATCTTGGCCAACGCCTTGGTGATCCGCGGGGCGGTCTCGGCGTCCCGGATCCGCTCCACGGCGGCCATGTCATTGCTCCGGCTGGCCGTCAGCAGCCCCTCCGTCGCCTGCCGGTAATCGGCCCACAGCGCGCGCAGCTCGTCCGCCTTGGCCGGCACCGTCGAGTCGGCCTGGTAGGCCGCCAGGGCCCCGTCGAATGCGGCGTCGTCGCCCTTCATGTCGTCCTCCATCTTCCGCATGGAGGTTTCCGTCGTGGAGAGGGCGTGGTTGAGGACGTCCCGCTGCGTCTCACGCATCGAGGTCTCGATGCCGTGGACCCGCTCCAGCGGCAGCAGCGCGTGCGTGTAAAGGGCCTCGGCCTCGGCGTTGATCGCGCTCATCCGGGTGATGGAGAGCAGGCCGACGCTGAGCGCCACGCCGGCGAGCAGTGCGATGACCATGAGGATCTTGGTATTCAGGGACCGATCCGCCACCCAGCGGGCTGCCACGTTGTCTCGGTGGGCCGTAACCGTCCCGGTCGGGCCACCCGGCTGAGTTGCGTGCATGTGGTTGTGCCTTCCATGTCGTTTCCGGGCCCCTGGAGGCCGCGCTTCGCGTCTGGAAGGTCACATCGGGTAATCGACTCAGCACCTTAGGTTAGGAGCGGAAGGCACACTCGGGACGGGTGGGCCCGGTGACCTCCGGAGGGATATCACCGGGCCCGCCAGGCGCCGGAGCGCCCGTTGCCGCTACTGCCGGTACGGGTCGGTCCCGTGCGAGGGCAGCACCTGGGTCGGCTCCTCGCCGGCCGTCGCCGGGTAGGCCGGAGCCGCGCCGGTCGAGTAGGACGGCAGGTCGGCCGGCCGCGCACCGGTGGCCACCCGCTCGTCCTGCACCGGGGCATACCCGCCGGTGCCGGCCGCCGGCGGTGCCGTCATGGCGGTCTCCGTGGTTTGCCGGCCGGCCCCGTAGGCGCGGGCGTGCTCGGCCACCTTCTGCGACTCCGTCGACGCCTTCTCCAGCCAGCCCTCCCAGCGGTGCTGCATGGGCCGGACGAGGCCGCCGCCCACGCCGACGATCAGGATGCCGGCCACCGTGGCCAGCACGGCGACGAGGATGGGGGTGGTCACGGTGGTGGCCACGCCGATCTGGTTGAGCGCGGCGATGATGCCCAGCCCCAGGATGAAGACCGAGGCCACGTTCGCCAGCAGCCGGCCATAGGACAGCCCGCCCAGCGCGTTGCCGACGAGGTCCTTGACGCCGTTCGCGATCGCGGCGGCCACCACGACGATGACCACGGCCACGAACGCCCGCGGCAGCCACGCCACCACGGACGTGATCAGATCCGACACCGGGTTGTCGCCCCAGATGCCGAACGCCAGCTGCAGGGTGAACAGCAGCACCGCGTAGAACACCAGCTTGGCGACGATGTCGGAGGCGTCGTACTTGCTGCGCGCGAGCGCCGCCCGGATGCCGCCCCGCTCCACCAGGCGGTCGAAGCCGACCCGCTCCAGCACCTTGTCGGTGGCCGACCGCAGGACCCGGGCGATGAGCCACCCGACGACCACGATCGCCACGAATGCGAGCGCCTTCGGCACAAACAGGGCCACCGTGCGCCACACGTCGGTCAGGATCTCTGACATCTGCTCTCCCTCACACACCATCACCGGACGCGCCGGTCACCGAACCACCCACCCCTGACGGAGTCACGACTCAGTTCGTACCCCCGGCGCCAGCTGGGAAACGGCCTTGATCGATCCGTCGCGGGAGTGCCCCGGCCCAGCCGAACGGCTGAGCACCGGCCGACCGACCGGATCGAACTCCATCGAACTGGCCGACAGAGGGCCGGTGGGGCCTGTTCGGGGCGGAGTCCGCTATGTACGGTGCGTCGGCATGGGGGCGCGTGACGACCGGGACCGGTACCACAATCAGCGGCGCGACTCGGTCGCCTGGGCCGCCGGGCTGGCCCTCGACCGCTGGTCGCGGGAAATCGGCGAGGCCGGCCTGACGGCCGCGTACGCGTGCCCGGGCCTGCTCGCCGAGGTGGATCAACACGCCGCCGACGTCCGCGAGGCGCTGGCCGACCGGCGTGGCGACGTCGCCCTGCCGGCCCTGGCCGCGTACGCCGACGGGGTCAACGACACGGCCGCGCGGCACGGGGTCGACCTCACCGCCCTCGCCCGGGCTGCCCTCTGGGCGCGGGCCCCGTGGCCCCTCGTCCGCATGCTCGGCGTGTGCCTGCTCGCCCGCGCCCGCCGGCCGGTGGCCTGACCCACCCTGAGTGGCCGCGCAGTCGTCACCCGCCGGCAACACGAAGTATTCGCATCTGTGCAAACGATTTCGGCATGCCTCGCCGCCGCCGGGGTACCGATTAGGCATCCACAAAACCCCCCGAGGGAGGGATGTCCATGATCGCGCGTGAGCAGTTCGCGTCCTTGATCGGCGGCAACGTCTACGACCGCAACGGCGACAAGATCGGTTCGCTCGGCCAGGTGTACGTCGACACGGCCACCAACGAGCCGGCCTGGGCCAGCGTCAACACGGGCCTGTTCGGGCTGGGGGAATCCCTCGTCCCGATCAGCCAGGCCGAGGCCCGCGACGGCGGGGTACGGGTGCCCTACGACAAGGCCACCGTCAAGGACGCCCCGAACATCGACGCGTCCGCCGACGAGCCCCTGTCCAGCGACGAGGTCGCGCAGCTCTACCAGCACTACCAGCTCGGCGGGGGCGGCTACACCGCCGAGAGCTACGACGAGCGCGGCACCAGCGCGGCGGGCTACACCGCCGGCAGCAGCCACGCCGGCCAGGCGTACTCGGGTGACGAGACCCGCCCGGGTGGCCACGCCGACGACGACGCGATGACCCGCTCGGAGGAGCGGCTGACCGTCGACACCGAGCGGCAGGCCGTCGGCACGGCGCGGCTGCGCAAGTACGTCGTGACCGACCAGGTGCAGACCACCGTCCCGGTGCGGCGCGAGGAGGTCCGGCTGGAGCGGGAGCCGGTGACCGACGCCAACGCCGGTGCCGCGTTCGCGGGCGCGGACATCACCGAGTCGGAGCACGAGGTGACCCTGCACGCGGAGCGGCCGGTGGTCGACACCGAGACCGTCCCGGTGGAGCGGGTCCGGCTGGGCAAGGAGACCGTCACGGAGCAGGAGACGGTCAGCGGCGAGGTCCGCAAGGAGCAGATCGAGTTCGACGGACCCGAGGGCCGCGGTCGCGACCGTCGCTGAGTGAGATCCCGGCTGCGCCGGCGCCCTTCCGGGGTGCCGGCGCAGCTT
>DASQDS010000020.1:0-6328 GCA_035634075.1 Pilimelia sp.
TGGTCATTCGCCGGTGTCGCCGTCGGTCAGCTCGCGGACGACGTCCAGGTGCCCAACATGGCGGGCGTACTCCTGCAGCAGGTGGAACAAGATCCAGGAGAGCGTGGGGGCGTCGGCCTCGGTGGGGAACCGGCCGCCCACCCGCGCCCGCTGGTGCAGCGGTGCGCCGGCGACGGCCCGCCTCGACCGCGCGCACTCGGCCAGGAACAGCGCCCGCACCTGCTCGGCGGTCTCCTCGGCCGGCACGTACCAGTCGCCGGCCGGCCCTCGGTCGCCCCACGGCCGCTCGGTGTGCTCGCCGGCGAAGCCCCACCGCAGCCACCGCCGCTCCACCCAGGCCAGGTGCTTGAGCAGGCCGAGCGGGGTCCAGCCGGAGGGCAGGCGGGAGGTCCTGAGCTGCTCGTCGGACAGGCCGTCCAGCTTGCGCAGCACCGCGTCCCGGTACGAATCCAGGTGTGCGTCCAGCAGCTCGCGCGGCTCGCTCAGCGACATCGCCGGATCCTGCCGGTACTGGCCGGGCGCCGTCATGCGGTGATCATAAGAGCGGCCGGTGCCCGGACGCCAGAGTGGCGGGCGACGCAACCACCCCCGAGGTTACGCCGCCCGCCACTGTGGGGAGGAGGCTGAGACTTCCGTGTCAACGGACGGCTCCGCCTTCGTGCGGTCCTGTACTTAAGACGCTTCGCCGAGCGTTACGGTTGCCGACTTCTGCTCACCATTTCGGACGTACGTGATGTCCAATCGGTCACCCACCTTGCCCGTCTGGACCGCGGAGACCAGATCATCGGAGTCCTTGATGTCCCGGCCGCCGATCTTGGTGACCACGTCACCCCGCTGCAGGCCCACGGAGGCCGCTGGGCTGTTGGGCTGCACGGTGGCCACCACCGCGCCGTCACCCTGCGAGTCGCCCACGTTCACCCCGAGGAACGGGTGGCTGACCTTCTCGCCCTTGACGAGCTGGTCGGCCACCTGCTTCGCCCTGTTGCTGGGGATGGCGAAGCCGACGCCGATGTTCCCGGCGCCCTGCCCGCTGGTGGCGATCGCGGTGTTGATGCCGATGACCTCGCCGGCGAGGTTGACCAGCGCGCCGCCGGAGTTGCCCGGGTTGATCGGGGCATCTGTCTGGAGCAGGCCGGACATCGAGGTGACGCCGGTCTGCGGGGTCAGCGGCGGGTCCTGCTGGCTGCCGCCCGTGCGGATCGTGCGGTCCAGCGCGCTGACGATCCCCGCCGTGACGGAGCCCTGCAGGCCCAACGGGCTGCCCAGCGCCAGGACCGTGTCGCCGACCTGCATGGAGCTGCTGTCGCCGAACTTCGCCGCGGCAAGCTTGGCGTTCCCCTTCAGCTTGACGACCGCGAGGTCCGTCCGCGCGTCGGTGCCGACGAGCTCGGCCTGCGCCGTCTTGCCGTCGGAGAACACCACGGTCAGGGCGTTGCCCTGGGCGTTGGCCACGACGTGGTTGTTCGTCAGTACGTACCCGTCCGCGCGCAGCACGACGCCGGAGCCCTCACCGCTGCCCGTGGAGATGGAGACCACGGTCGGTTGGACGGACCGGGCGATGCCGGCCAGCGAGGACCGGTCCACCGTGGGCGCCGCGACGGCGGGCCGGTTGTCGGAGCTGAGTGTGGTGGGGGTCCGCTCCTCGTCGAGCTGGGTGGCGATCACGCCGCCCAGCAACCCGGAGCCCAGCGACAGGACGACCGCCGCGGTGCCGAGCACGGCAACCCGCCGGAAGCCACCCGGGCGCTGGCCCGCGCCCGCCCCGGCCGGAGCCCACGGCCCGGGGCCGTGGCCGGCGGGCTGGCCCTCGTACGGGCCCTGCGGCGCGCCACCGACCGGCGTCGCCCACGGCGGCAACGCGCCTGGCCCGGGTTGCGGCTCGCCGGCGCCGGCCGCCGGACCACCGGCGTAGGGCGGGTACGGCTGGCCGGGCTGGTACCCGGCCGGCTGCTGCTGGTACGGGTGCCCCGGCTGGTAGCCGGCATCGGGCTGGTAGGGCGGCGCCGGCTGGTAGGGCGACTCCGGCTGGTAGGGGCCGGGGTGCTGGGCGCCGGGGTGCTGGGCGCCGGGGTGCTGGGCGCCGGGCTGCTGAGGCCCGGCCGGCTGGTACGGGCTCGGCTCGTACGGACCCACGGCCGGCTGCTGGGAGGTGGCCGGCTCACCGCCCGGGTGGGTGGGCAGCTCTGTGGTGGGGTGGGCGGCCCCGGCGTCCGAGCCGGCCGGCTGCCGCTGCGGGTTGTCGTCGTACTCGGTCATGGTTACTACCTTCCCCGACTGCTCTACGGTGCACCTGGGCTGGGGCTGCGAGTTACCTGGAAGCCTCCGCGGGATCGACGGACGGGCCGGCGGCCACCGCCGGTGGGGGCGGTTCGGGGAGCAGGGGCAGGAGCACCCGGAACACCGCCCCCCTACCCGCCTCGCCCGCCACCTCCACCCGGCCCTGGTGCGCCGCCACGATGGCCGCCACGATGGCCAGCCCGAGGCCGGTGCCCGTCGCGCCCTCCGCGCGGCGGGTGCGGGCGGCGTCCGCCCGGTAGAACCGCTCGAAGACGCGTTCGCGCTGGTCCGGCGACAGTCCCGGGCCGGTGTCGACGACCTCCACCACGGCCAGCCCCGACACCGCCGGGTCCCCCGGCCCAGCCGACACCGCCGGCTCCCCTGGCCGCGTGCCGAGCCGCACGGTCACCGCGGAACCCGGCGGCGTGTGGGTGAGCGCGTTGGTCATCAGGTTGCCCAGCACCTGGCGCAGGCGGGCGTCGTCGCCGTGGACGACCAGCGGGCCGGCGTCCACCGGCAGATCCAGCTCGATCTTCCGGTCGGGCGCCATCACCCGGGCCGCCTGCACCGCGTCCATGGCCAGGACCGGCAGCTCCACCGGGGCGAGCGCCAGCGGCCGCTCGTGGTCGAGCCGCGCCAGCAGCAGGAGGTCTTCGACGAGCAGGCCCATCCGGGCGGCTTCGTCCTCGATCCGGCGGACCACGCGCGCGCCCTCCGCTGGCGAGGCAACGGCGCCCTGCCGGTACAGCTCGGCGAAGCCGCGGATGGTGGTCAGCGGCGTGCGCAGCTCGTGCGAGGCGTCGGCGACGAACTGGCGCATGCGGACCTCCGACCGCCGGGCGCGCGCCTCGGAGTCCTGCGCGGCCACGGCGGCGTCCCGGGCGGCGTACTCCGCGGACCGCGCGGCGGCCTCGGAGGCGGCGCGGGCGGCGAACGCTGTTTCGATCTGGGCCAGCATCGCGTTCAGCGCCCAGGACAGGCGGCCCAGCTCGGTCGCGGGCGCCGCCTGGGGCGGCTCGTCGTCCGCCCGCTCCGGGTCCGGCACCCGGCGGCTGAGGTCACCGGCGGCGATCGCGGCGGCCGTGCGTTCAATCTCCACCAGCGGACGAAGGCTGGACCGGACGATCGTCGCCCCGAGCGCGGCGAGCACCGTGAGCACGGCGCCGCCGACGAGGATGTCGATCCACACCAGGCGACGGACGGCCTGCTCCACGTCGGTCATGTTGTACCCGAGGTGCAGAACACCGCCGTTGGGCAGGACCGTCACCAGCACGCGCCAGCGGATGTTGCCGTTGTGGGAGCGGACCGTGTGGATCACGCCCTCCCGCTCGCGCAGCCGGGCCAGCCCGGTGACGTCCGGCGGCAGGTCGGCCGGGGCTAGCCGGGGGTCGTGCGTCGGCGGGTCCCCGACGCCCTCGACGGTGGTCCGGCGCCCGTAGAAGTCCGTCGGCAGGGCGACCTCCCGGCCCAGGCCGTACGTGACGACGTTGGCCGCTCCCGCCGCGAAGCCGGCAAGGCGCTCGTCCACGCGGTCGACGAGGTAGGAGCGCAGGGCGACCGCGCTGCCGGCGCTGATCACCACGAGCGCCAGCGTGACCAGTGTGAGCACGGAGGCGACGAGCTTCACGCGCAGGGGCGTACGGCGCAGGACGCCCAACATGGTCAGCTCCCGCTCAGGTCGCCGGCTTGCGCAGCACGTACCCGACGCCGCGCAGCGTGTGGATCAACCGCGGCTGCACCGTGTCGACCTTGCGGCGCAGGTAGGAGATGTACGACTCGACGATGTTGTCGTCGCCCCGGAAGTCGTAATTCCACACGTGGTCGAGAATCTGCGCCTTGGACAGCACCCGGTTGGCGTTGAGCATCAGGTAGCGCAGCAGCTTGAACTCCGTCGGCGAGAGCTGGACGCGCTGGCCGGCGCGGTAGACCTCGTGCGTCTCCTCGTCCAGCTCCAGGTCGGCGAAGGCGAGCCGCGGCGGCGCCTGCTCGCCCGTCGTCCGGCGCAGGACGGCCCTGATGCGGGCCGTCAGCTCCTCCAGGCTGAACGGCTTGGTGACGTAGTCGTCGCCGCCCAGGGTCAGCCCGCGGATCTTGTCGTCAGTGCCGTCGCGGGCGGTCAGGAACACCACGGGCGTGCGGGTGCCGCCCTCGCGCAGCAGCCGGATGACCTCGAAGCCGTCCAGGTCGGGCAGCATCACGTCGAGGACCACCAGGTCCGGCCGCCGGTCCTTGGCTACGGTGACCGCGGCGCTGCCGCTGGTGGCGGTGGTGACGTCGAAGCCGGCGAAGCGCAGGCTGGCGGAGAGCAGCTCGAGAATGTTCGGGTCATCCTCGACGACCAGCAGCTTCGCTTCTTTTTCCCCCACGGACATGTACGCATTGTGACCCGTCATCCTGGGCTTGGGTTGGACGGTCCCTGAAAGAAGCCTGACAATCAACCGCCCTCCAGTCGGCGGCGGAGCCCGCCGAGCGCCTCGGCGAGAGCCTCCTGGACCACGCCGGCGACCAGCCGGGGGTCGGTGCCCCGGTGCCGGGCCGCCCGCGCGACGCCCCGCACCTCCGCCGCGAACGCCGCCAGCCGGCGGTCCAGCTCCGCGGCGGCGTCCGGCGACGGGCCACCGGCGAACGGGCCCATCGGGTACGGAGCGCGGGCCCCCGGGTTCCGGGTGTCCGCCCGCGTACGCCGGGTGGCCTCCCGCAGCTCGCTCTTGAGGTCGCGCACCGACCCGCGCACCTCGTGCTGGATCTCTTCAGCCAGCCCGGTCAGGTCCTCCACCGACGCGGTGATGTCGGACTCCAGGACCGCCACCTCGGCCGCCCGCTGGCCCAGCTCGGCCCGGCCGGCCGCGGTGATCTCGTACACCTTGCGGCCGCCCGCCGCGGCGTGGCTGACCAGCCCTTCGGCCTCCAGCCGGGCCAGCCGCGGGTAGATCGTCCCGGCGCTGGGGGCGTAGCGGCCGAGGAAGCGGTGTTCGAGCAGGCGGATCAGCTCGTAGCCGTGCTTGGGGCCGTCGGAGAGCAGCTTGAGCAGGTAGAGGCGGAGCCGCCCGTGGCTGAACACCGCGGTCATGCCGATTCCACCGGCCGGGCGAGCAGGGAGATGTTGCCGGACACCGCGCTGGCGTAGAGCGTGCCGGTGCCGGCGCCGAGCGTGCCGCGGGCGGTGTTCATGCTGCGGTGCTCGGTCGGCCGCAGCTCCCGGAACCCGCTGGAGACGCGCCCGCTCGTCGCCTCCAGGCGGACGTCGAGGTCGCTGTCCTCGCGGACCCGCACGGTGATCTCGCCGGATGTCGTCTCGAGCCGGATGTCGCCGCCGGGGGCGTTGTCGAGGTCGCAGGTGAGCGCGCCGGAGACGGCGGTGGCGTGCACGCGGCGGGCGGCCGAGTCGGCCAGCGTGATCTCGCCGGAGACGGCCTCCATGGTGAGGTCGCCGCGGACGCCGAGCGCCTCGATCGAACCGGAGACGACCTTCGCCGAGACGGTGCCGTCCAGGCCGAGGAGCGTGATGCGGCCGCTCGTCATGTCCAGGGCCGCGTCGGCGCGCAGCCCGGAGGCCACCATCGAGCCGGCGATCACGCGCAGCTCGGCGAGCGTCTCGTGCGGCACTGCCACCGAGACGTCGGTCTGGTAGCGCCGGCCGAGCCCGCCGAGCCACCACAGGAACCCGCGCCAGGAGACGAGCCCCGACCAGTGCGGCGAGAACTCGTGGCGCAGCGTCAGCACCCCTCCCGCGTGCTCCATCAGCAGCGGCCGGCGGCCCACCCGGGTGATCTCCACGCGGGGCGGGCCGTCCGTGCCGACGACGTTGAGCTGCGAGGCGATCAACGAGACGCGCAGCCGCGCGACCGGCTCGGTCAGGGGCACCCGCGCGGGCCCGCGCAGCGTCCACTGCTGCGCACCGTTCGGTGTCCCGCCGTCCATCGCCGCCCCCTTGATCACCCGCGCTGCATCGCGATGTATCGTATCAGACGCGATACATCGCGAGCACGCTAGCGCCGGGCGGGGCGGGCGGGCAGGACGGCGGCCTCCGCCGCCGCGGCCAGCAGCCGCC
>DASQDS010000021.1:0-2722 GCA_035634075.1 Pilimelia sp.
CGCCTGCACGGGCTGCACCCGCTGCGTGGCCCGATCGCCGACGCCGGGACGCCGGCCGCGGTCACCGCGCTGCTCGGGGCGAGCGCGACGGCGCTGGCCACCCAGGCGCGCGACGGCACCCTGACCGGGGTACCGCTGGCGGAGATCCTCGTGAGGCACGGGCTGCTGGCCGAGCTGCGGCGGGCGGCGGTGGCGATCCTGTTCGCCGAGCAGCTGGCCGACGACACGTCGTACGGTTTGGCCGGCGCGTCGAGCATGTACGTGTGGTCGACGATCACCGCGACGATCCAGACGTCGTCCTGGGGCTTCCTGTTCGCGCCGCTGCCCGACCTGAACGGCCGGTTCGGCATCCAGTTCCCCGGCAGTGCCTTCCCGGTGTATCTGGGCGCCCGGGCGATGGCGGACTACCTGGCCGCCCGCGGCGATAACCCGGTCGCCGAGGGCTTTCCGGCCCCGGCGCACCGGGCGGCGATCGACGAGCTCCAGGCCCATGCCGCGGCCGTCGAGGCCTTCGGCGCGGTGCCGGTCGACCGGCTGCCGCAGCTGGTCCGCGAGCACCTGGACCTGTGCACGCATCGCCTGGACGCCTGGTTGTCGGGGCTGGCGAACCGGCGGCTGGCGGCCCTGCGCCGGGCTCGCCCCCGGGGTGCGCACCTGGGGGCGTACGGGTGGGTGGAGAACGTGCGGCCCGACCCGAACGAGCGCGCCCTGGCGGCGCTGCCGGCCTCGCTGGCGGGCCGTCCCGGCCGGCCGGTCACCGTCGCGGGCCCGCACGACGTCGTCATCCAGACCCCCTCGCCCACCCACGCGGTCACCGCGGCGATCCTGCGCAGCGGGTACGTGTCGCAGTCCGGCGAGGGCGACGTGGGCAATGAGATGTCGGTGAACCTGACGAGCAACCGGGTGCGCACGGCGCTGTCGCTGATCGACGGTGTCCGCGCCGGCAACGACCTCGGCGCGCTGCTCGGCTACCGGTTCGAGCGGTTCCTGCACGAGTACTACGCGCGACCGGACGTGCCGTCCCCCGCCGAGCTCGACGTGCTGATCGCCCCGCTGCGGCGCGCGCTGCCGACGGTCGCGCCGGTCGACCCGGACGCCGCCACGGCGAACCCGGCCGGGGACGGCACCTACCGCGAGCGGTACGTCGTCGACGGGCTCACCCTGCTGCGCACCGTCCTCGACACGGTCGGCGCCGACCAGCGGACCGGCCACGGCACGGTGCTGGACCTGTTGCGCGAGAACAACTTCGCCGCGGCGCCGTGGGGCATCCCCGGACTGCCCGCGCTGGCCCCCGCCGTCCGGGAGGGCCTGGCCCGCGGCATCGACGAGCTCGCCAACGCCCTCGACGCCCTCGGGGATCTGACGACCAGTGAGGCGGTCCACCAGATCGTCAGCGGCAACCACGCCCGCGCGGCCGCCGTACTGGCCGCCCTGGCCGAGGGCAAGGCACCCGAGAGCGCGCAGATCGCGCAGACCCCGCGCACCGGCCTGCCCGTGAACCAGCGGGTCGCGCTGCAGCTGCCGCCGGTTCCCAACGCGCCGCTCGCGTCCCCGCCCGGCTGGGACGGCGTCCCGGTCACCGCCCGCGCGGCGCTCGAACCGAGCCTCAACGCCTGGCTGGCCGGGCTGCTCGGCGACCCGGCGCTGATCCGGCTGCGGATCACCCCGAAGGCCGGGGCACCGGCGGGGCCGGTCGCCGAGCTGGCGGTGACGGACCTGGGCCTGCAGCCGCTGGACCTGCTGGCGATCCTCGGGCCGGGGTTCGAGGCGGGCCTGGCCGACCTGACCGCCCGGGCGCTGGATCACCGTCGGCCGCGCAGCCTGGAGCCGGATCAGCCCGGGCGCCCGTCGCCCGCCGACGCGGTCGACGAGTACCGGATCGACCCGGAACGCGCCCCCGCCGCCGGGTCGCACGTTCGCGGTCTGGCCGACGTCTCGGCACTGCTGGAGGCCGTGCACGACCTCATCGGCGGCGCCCGCCCGGTGACCGCGCGCGATTACCGGATGCCGGAGTCCGCCCCGGCCGGTTCCGGGGACGCCGAGGCCGGCCTGGCGGCCGATGAGCTGCGGGTGCGCGTCGACCGGCTGGTCGGCTCGGCGGCGGGCTCGGCGGTCACGCTGGCCCGGCTGCTCGCCGGCGACCCGGCGCTGGGCGAGGACGTGCTGGACGCCGACGGGCAGGCGTTCGTCACCGCGCACGCCGGCGTACACCTGGCCGAGGACGGCAGCCTGCGGCAGCCGGACGCGTTCTGGGCCGCCCGCGAGCAGTGGCGCCGCCCTGTCGTCGACGCCGGGCTGCTCGGCATCGGGTGCGCCCCGCCGCGCCGGTACGTCACCCGCGCCCAGGTCTGCCTGGAACTGCTGCAGGCGGCCGAGACCGCGTACCTGGAGCTGGTACGCCGGTTGCAGGCGGCCCGCGCCACGGGGCAGGCCGGCGGCGCCCCGGGCCGGGTGGCGCCGCTGGTCGCCGCCGCGAAGGCACTGCTCGGTGACGGCGTGGTGGTGCTGCCCGCGGTGTCCGGCGACGCCGTCAACCCGGACCTCGCCGGGGCACTGTCGTCGGCGAAGGCGTCGCCGGCGCAGCTGGACGCCTGGCTCGAGGGCGCTGCCGCGGTGCGCGACGGCGCCCGGCGGCTGGCCGACGTCCTGGTGCTGGCCGAGGCCCTGGGCACCGCCTCGCCCGGCCCGGCGCTGGCCCAGCTGCCGGACGTGCCGGGCGAGC
>DASQDS010000022.1:0-2703 GCA_035634075.1 Pilimelia sp.
GGTTCGAAACGGACGCAACCAGCCGGCAGGCACCGCTTTCTCAAACCCGCCCGGCGAGCCGGGCGGGAACTCAGGGCCGGAGCCAGACCGCCTCCTCGCGGTGCGACTCCAGCGGTCCGGGATAGTCGAGCGTCCGCCGCACCGGGGCCGGCAGCCGCCAGGGTTGATGCACCTCGGGGCCGCTGACCGCCCTCAGCTCGGGGACGTAGCGGCGCACGTAGCTGCCATCGGGGTCGAAACGCTGGGCCTGCCGGACCGGGTTGAATCGACGGTACGGCTTGGTGTCATTACCGGTGCCGGCCACCCACTGCCAGTTGCCGGAATTGTTCGCCACGTCGCCGTCCAGCAGCCAGCGGAAGAACCAGCGGACGCCGTCACGCCAGTCCAGATTGAGGTGTTTCGTCATGAAGGAAGCCGTGATCAGGCGGGCCCTGTTGTGCATCCAGCCCTCCTCCCGAAGCTGACGCATGCCGGCATCCACTACCGGGACCCCGGTGAGTCCGTACTGCCAGTGTTGCAGTGCATCCGCGTCGTGGCGCCAGGAAGCGTCACCGGCGGTGCGGTAGGCCTCGGTGGAGAGTGTGGGAAACGCGTACGCGACCTGGTAGTAGAAGTCTCGCCAGGCGAGTTGACGCAGGTAGGCGGCCGGTCCGCCGCCCTCGAGCCGGCGCACCGCGGTCGCCACGGTCAGCGGGGAGACGCAACCGAACCGCAGGTACGGGCTCAGCCGAGACGTGCCGTCCGCGGACAGATCGTCGTGCCGGTCGTCGTACGGAGCGACGTTGCGCAGCCATCCGCTCAGCAGCCGCAGCCCTTCGGTCTCGCCACCGGCCGCGGCGTGCGGCGACTCCCCGGCAGGAGGATCGGGCAGCTCACCGGGGTCGACCTCCGGCGGTAGTTCGATCCGGGTGGGGGTGGCCGCCTCGGCGCGCCACCGCGCCGCCGCCCAGGCCCGGCTGAACGGGGTGAACACCCGGTAGTGGTCGCCGCCGCCACCGGGAAGGACGCTGCCCGGCTCCACCACGGTGGTGCCCGGGAACAGCCGCAACGCGATGCGGTGCTGGTCGCAGGCCTGCTGCAGGCGGGTCTCACGACGGCGGGCGTACCCGCTGACGTCGGCCGTCAGGGCGACCCCCTCGGCCTGCAGCGACCGCGCCAGGTTGACGGTTTCGGCCACCGGGTCGCCGTGCCGGACGACGAGGTCGCCGCCCCGACCGCGCAGGGCCCGGCGCAGGTCGCCGAGCGCCTGGTGCAGAAACCGGGTCCGGTTGGGCGAGGACTTCAGCAGCTGCGGTTCCAGCACGAACAGCGGCACCACCCGCTCGGCGGTCGCGCAGGCCGTCGCCAGCGCCGGGTGATCGTGCACGCGCAGGTCCCGGCTGAGCAGCACGACAGCGGTACGCATCTCAGCGCACCCCCTCGAGCCGGACGCGGGGCGGGCCGGGCACCGCGGGTGGCGTGCCCGCCCGGGTGAGCAGGGAACGGATCGCCACCGCCGCGCGACGCCTGTTGGGCACCACGGCGCGCCGGGTGAAGACGTCGAAGTCCGCCGCGGCGACCTCGTCCAGGATTCCGCCGTAGAGCCGGTACGCGGTGCCCATGCACGCCT
The DNA here is from genome assembly GCA_035634075.1 of Pilimelia sp. Lineage (GTDB taxonomy): Bacteria > Actinomycetota > Actinomycetes > Mycobacteriales > Micromonosporaceae > DASQDS01. The sequence continues at coordinate 1,610 of DASQDS010000022.1, forward strand.
GCGAGCCGGGCGCCAGCAGCGGGATCCCGGGCGCGGCGGCGGCGTAGTGCTCGGCGGCGCGGGCCACCTCGTAGCGGAGCAGGTCCTTGATGGCCGGGGTGGCGGCGCGGCGGGCGTTGGCCGCGTACAGGTCCTCCCGGGTGACGCCGAACGCGCTCAGGTCCTCGTCCGGCAGGTAGGTCCGGCCGCGGTCGAGATCCTCGGCGACGTCGCGGATGAAGTTCGTCAGCTGGAAGGCGAGGCCGAGCTGGCGGGCGGGCTCCCGGGCGGCGGCCGGGTCGTCCGAGCCGAGGATCGGCAACATCATGGTGCCGATCACCGCGGCCGAGCCCTCCATGTAGCCGAGCAGGTCGTCGTACGTGGCGTACGAGGTGACGGTCAGGTCCATCGCCATGCTGCGCAGAAACGACGCGAAGTCGTCGGGGTCCAGGTGGAACACCGCGATGGTGTGCAGCACCGCCGGCAACAGCGGATCGTCGACCGGCCTGCCGTGCAGTCCCGCGACGAAGCTCTCGGACCAGTCGGTGAGCCGCTCGGCGCGCTGCGCGGGCGTCAGCCCTTCGGCGGTGTCCACGATCTCGTCGGCGAACCGGGTGAAGCCGTACAGCGCGTGCACGTGCCGCCGCTTCCAAGCCGGCAGCAAGCGGGTGGCCAGGTAATACGTGCGGCCGTGGCGCTTGTGCAGCTCGCGGCACCGTGCGTAGGCCGCCGCCAGATCCGTGTCCACGGGCCCTCCCTCCGGGTGGTGTATCGACTCGACTTTCCGGCCAAATCGACTCAGCAATCGACGCAACTCGCAAGTCTAGGGTACGCTCACCGGCATGGCCAATGACACGCTCGCGGGAAAGCCGCCCCGCCTCGGGCACCCGCTTGCCGTGCCCCGACAGCCGCAGCGAACGGTCGAGCTGACCTGCGCGGTCGAGGGCACCCTGGCGGATTTTCTCGCCACCCAGGTGGCGCTGCTCGACGGCGTCGACCCCGAACTGGGCCGCTTCGCCCGCACCGCACGCGATCTGGTGCTGGCCGGCGGCAAACGGCTGCGCCCGACGTTCGCGTACTGGGGGTGGCGCGGCGTCGTCGGCCCGGTCGAGCCG
>DASQDS010000023.1:0-13669 GCA_035634075.1 Pilimelia sp.
CGCCGCCGTCGCCGCCGCCATCGCCCTGGCCGTCGGCACCGCCGTCGGCACCGCCGTCGAGGAGGTGCCGCAGCCGCTCGCCCTCCACGTCCGCCACGGGCAGCACGCGATCCAGCCAGCGGGGCAGCCACCAGGCGGCGCGGCCGAGCAACGCCATGGCGGCGGGCACGATCGTCATCCGGACGACGAACGCGTCGAAGAGCACCGCGATGCCCAGGGCGAAGCCGATCGACTTGATGAACGACTCCGGCGACAGGATGAAGCCGGCGAACACGCTCGTCATGATGATCGCGGCCGCGGTGACGACCCGGGCTCCGTGGCCGAAGCCGGCCACGACGGCCTCCGTGGGGCCGGCGCCGTGCACGTACTCCTCGCGCATGCGGGTGACCAGGAACATCTGGTAGTCCATCGCCAGGCCGAACACGACGCCGATGAGGAAGATCGGCATGAAGCTCACGATCGGCGCCGTCTGCGCCACCCCGAGGAGGCCGGCCAGCCAGCCCCACTGGAAGACGGCCACCACGGCGCCGAACGTCGCGGCGACGCTGAGCAGGAAGCCCAGGGTGGCCTTCAGCGGCACGAGCAGCGAACGGAACACCAGGGTCAGCAGGAGCAACGCCAGGCCGACGACAACCGCGAGGTACGGCAGCAGGGCGTCGCGCAGCTTCCCCGACACGTCGAGGTCGATCGCGGTCTGGCCGGTGACGGTCAGCGAGGCGTCGGTGGCCGCGCGCAGGGCGCCGTCCTGGCCGCGGATCGCGTACACGAGATCCTCGGTGCCGGCCTCGCTCGGACCGGTGGCCGGGATCGCGGTCATCAGCGCGGTGTTGCCGGCCTGGTTGAACCGCGCCGGGGTGACCGCCACGACGCCGGGCAGCGCCCGCACCGCGGCGGCGGCCCGCTCGGCCGCGGCCGCCGGGTCGGCGCTGCCGGCCGCGTCGACCACGATGGTCAGCGGGCCGTTGAAGCCCGCGCCGAATCCGTCGGCCAGCAGCTCGTACGCCTTGCGCTGGGTGCTGGCCGGGGCGGCCGCGCTGTCGTCGGGCATCGCAAGCTGCAGGTCCAGGGCCGGGATCGCCAGCACGCCGAGTCCGAGGACGCCGGCGACGAGGACGGTGACCGGGCGGCGGGTGACCGCCCGGGCCCAGCGCAGGCCGAGGCCGGGCGCGCCCCCGCCGCCCTCCGGGTCGCGGGCGCGCAGCCGCCGGCCGAGGATGCGCCGGCCGGCGAAGCCCAGCATGGCGGGCAGCAGGGTCAGCGCGATCAGCACGGCGACGAGCACGGTGAACGCCGCCGCGAGGCCCATCTGGGTCAGGAAGGGGATGCCGACCACCGACAGCGCCGCCAGCGCGATGAAGACGGTCAGGCCGGCGAATACCACGGCCGACCCGGCGGTGCCCACCGCGCGGCCCGCCGCCTGCTCGCCGTCCCGGCCGAGGCTCAGCTCGTGGCGGTACCGGGAGACGATCAGCAGCGCGTAGTCGATGGCGACCGCGAGGCCGAGCATGAGCGCCAGCGTCGAGGTGCTCGCCGACAGGTCGATGAAGCCGGTGGCGGCGGTGATCGCGGACAGCCCGATGGCGATGCCGAGCAGCGCGGTGAGCAGGGGAAGGCCGGCGGCGATGACCGAGCCGAACGTGATGACCAGCACGACGGCGGCGACGGCGACGCCGGCGATCTCGCCGACGTTCTGGGCCTCTTCCTCCTGGAGGGCGTCACCGCCCATCTCGACGGTCAGCCCGGCGTCCCGGCCGGCCCGCGCGACCTCCGCGAGGGCGTCGCGGGACGTGTCGTCGAGCTCCGGGGACTGCACCGCGAACGTCGCCTGGGCGTACCCGACGGTCCCCTGCTCGTTGACGCCGCCCGCCCGGTACGGGTCGGTGACCGACACGACCTCGGGCACCGCCGCCAGCCCGGTGACCAACCGGCCGACGGCCGCCCGGTTGGCCGGGTCGGTCAGCTTCCCGCCATCCGGGGCGGCGATCACCACCCGCGCGGTGGCGCCGCCGGCCGCGGCCTCCGGGAAGCGCTCGGCGAGCATGTCCAGCGCCTTCTGCGACTCGGTGCCGGGGATGCTGAACGCGTCCGAGGTGGGACCGGACAGGCCGACCGCGCCGCCGACCGCCAGTGCCAGCGCGGCGAACCAGAGGCCGGCGACGAGCCGGCGCCGGCGGAAGGCGTACCGGCCCAGCCGGTAGAGGTACGTGGCCATGAAGTGCTCCTGTCGGGTCGGCGGTCCCGCGCCTGATCGGCGGTCCCGCTCGGTCGGTTCCGGCAGGATCAACGGTGGTCCACGGACCCGTCCGCGTCGTCGTCCTGGTGCGGACACCTGCCGTACGCCGCTCGCGGTAGCCGGCCGTGCGACCGCTGCGGTACGCCGCTACCGCCGTACGACGACGCGCGTAGAAGAGGCCCTGCCGTAGCGTTGCCGCCATGTGGGGTTCCGGCCGGTGGCGGCCCGGGCCGGTTCCGCCGCGCCCGGGCCGGCCGGCGGGGTGCCCGCGTGACGATCCGGGTGTTGCTGGCCGACGACCAGGCGCTCCTGCGCGCCGGCTTCCGCGTACTCATCGACGCCGCGCCGGACCTGGCGGTGGTGGCCGAGGCCGGCACCGGGCTGGAGGCCGTGGAGCGGGCGCGCACCGCCCGGGCCGACGTGGTCGTGATGGACATCCGCATGCCGGAGATGGACGGCCTGGCGGCCACCGCCCGGATCGCCGCGGACGACCCACGTCAACCGGGCGATGATGAAGCTCGGCGCCCGGGACCGGGCGCAACTGGTCGTCGTCGCGTACCAGACCGGCCTCGTCCGCCCGCCGCCCCGGCGCGGCTGACGCCGGCAGCGGGCCGTCCGCCCGCTGCCGCCCGCCCGGTCCGGGTCGGCGGTCAGGACGGGAGCCGCAGCAGCCGGCCCGGGGCGGGGCTGGCGCCGGCGCGCGACCGCTTGGCCGTGTACATCGCCACGTCGGCGCGGTGCAGCAGGCCGTTGACGGTGTCGTCGGTTGCCGGGTCCGACACGGCGATGCCGATGCTGGCGCTCGGGCACACCGGCTGGCCGGCGACCATGACCGGTTGCCGTGACGCCGCGGAGATGCGGTCCGCCACGGTGCTGGCGACGGCGGCGCCGCCGGCGTGCAGCACGACCGCGAACTCGTCCCCGCCCAGCCGCGCCACGACGTCGGACCCGCGGACGCAGCGCTCCAGCAGGTGGGCGAAGGCCACCAGCATCTCGTCGCCGGACTCGTGGCCGAGCGTGTCGTTGACTTCCTTGAACTTGTCCAGGTCGATCAGCAGGACGGCGACCGGCTCACCGGTCACGCGGGAGCGCCGCACGGCCCGGGACATGGTGTCGCGCAGCAGCGCGCGGTTGGCCAGGCCGGTGAGGTTGTCGATGACGGCGAGCCGGTGGTTCTGCCGCAGCGCCGCGATCTGGCGGCTGACGACCAGTCCGGTCAGCGCCAGCGCGCCGAAGACCAGCCCGCCGTACGGGTAGAGCGGCAGGTCGGTGAACGCCATCAGCAACAGGCCGTAGCCGAGCGCGACGCCGGCGTACGGCAGCCGCGGCAGCGGGTGGATGTGCAGCTCGTCGGCCGCCTCGGCCTGCTCGTCGGCGCCCGCGCGGCTCTGCCGGCGGGCCGCCAGGGTCATCAGGAAGCAGGACGTGAGCCAGCAGAGGAACTGCCAGCTGTGGTTCTCCGCGTCCGACTGCACCCGCAGGTAACCCAGGTACACGTCGCCGACGACCATGAACGTGATGCCGGTGGCCAGCAGCACCATCGTCCCGCGTGACGAGGCCACGGTGGCGCGGAACAGGACGACCATCGCGCCGAAAACGAGCGCCAGGTCCAGCAGTGGGAACGCGAGCGCGACGGCGGTGACGGTGGCCGGCTGGTCCCGGTCGACGAGCACGGGGCCGATCACCAGGTACCACATCAGCATGGCGCCGCCGACCAGGACCGTGCCGATGTCCAGGGCCATCTTGGTCCGGTCTTGGGGGGACGGCTTGCCGGTGGGCAGCATCAGCAGGCCGACCAGCATGAGCGGCGGCCACGCCTGCCGGACCCAGTCCGCGGGCAGCGGGAACATCCCCGGGTCGGCCTGCGCGGCGGCGACCGCGTACAGGACGTAGGACGCGAGGAGGACCGATTGGGACGCGGCCAGCACGGCCCAGGCCCGCCGGGTGCGCCGGTCGAGCCGCCGGCTGCGCGCGGTCCGGACGGCGAAGGCGACGCCGACGGCCTCGAAGGCCATCATGAACGGCCCCGCCGTGTCGTCGATCGGCCGCCCGGTGGCGACGGTCGACGCCAGCGAAACCGCGACGGCGACGAGGTACAGAAGGCACAGGGCGGCGGAAACCGACCAGCGGAGCCGGAGAGCGGCGGGCGGCAGCGCGCCCGGGGCCAGCACGGTGCGCGTCACGTGGCGTCCGCCTCCCTCGTCCCGGCTTCGGCCGCCTCCGGTGGGCAGCCGCATCCGCGCCGGGACGGACCCTCTATGTCGCCGGATCGGCTCGCGCGGGCGCGAGGTGAGGGGTTCGGCGGGAATGCCGGGCGGCTGACCGCTAGCGCGGCTGCCAGCTGGCCGCCGCCGGGGACGCCTGCCGCCCGACGGTGCTCTGCCGGGGGATGAGCCGGTGCGGGGCGCGCAGCTCGAGGCCGGGCGGCGGCGTGCCGCCGGAGATCCGCAGCAGCAGCCGCTCGACCGCCGTCGTGGCGATCATCTGCTTGTCCGGCGAGATCGTGGTGATCGCCGGGTTGGCGTACGCCCCGTCCTCGATGTCGTCGTACCCCACGACGGCCACGTCCTCGGGCACCCGGATGCCCCGGGAGACCAGCGTGTGGATCGCGCCCAGGGCGACCAGGTCGCTGTAGCAGAAGACCGCGTCCGGCGGGTCCGCCCGGTCCAGCAGGTGCGCCATCGCGGTCGCGCCGTCCGGGCGGTTGAACCGGGGGGTGTGGATGATGAAGTCCTCGCGCACCGGCACGCCGCGGGCCGCGTGCGCCTCCCGGAAGCCGCGGGTCCGGAGCTGGGCAGCCTCGCCCGTTTCGTACGGTTGGTCGCCGATCGCGGCGATCCGGTGCCGGCCGAGGTCCAGCAGGTGCTCGGTGGCCTCCCGGGCGGCCGCCACGTCGTCGATCCCGACGTGGTCGAACGTGCCGTCGCTGACCCGCTCGCCGAGGACGACCAGCGGCAGGTCCGGGTCCCGGTCGGCGAGGGCGGCCTGCGGGAGGCCCAACGGGCTGAAGATGACCCCGTCGAAAAGCAGCCGCGACCCGCGGTTGATGAACAGGCGCTCGTTCTCCGGGTCGCCGTCGGTCTGGTCGATGAGCACGTTGTAGTGCTGGATCCGGGCGGCGCGGATGATGCCCTGGAGCAGCTCCGCGAAGTATGGGGTGTCCAGGTACGGCACGACGACGGCGATCTGACCGGAACGTCCCTGGGCCAGGTTGCGCGCCAGCACGTTGGGCTGGTATCCGAGCTCGTCCACGGCCCGCTGGACCCGCACGCGCGTGCCCTCGGCGACGTTGGCGTAGCCGTTGACCACGTTGGACACAGTCCGGCTGGAGACTCCTGCCAGTGCCGCCACATCCCGCAGAGTGACGCCCCTGCCCATGCCGCCCCTTCCTCGGTTGATCGTTCCGCCCCGTACCGCTAGTGGCGGAGCCGCCACCCCTGACGCTGGTGGCGGAGCCGCTACATCACAACGTGGTCACCGTGGCCAAGTTTCCGGCACCTTACTCTTGCCGTCCATAGGGTGGACGTGCATGCTGTTTGCAACGCTGCAAAGATGGTAACAAGATCAGAAAATCGTGCCCGGTCGATGGGCTCAGCAGGGGTTCCAAACCGGGCCACCGCCCGGCGGAGCCGCTGCCCACGCGCGATGACCCACGCCGCTGCGCGGACCCACCGGCACAGCGGACGAACATGCATTCCGACCGGCGTCCGTCGGCCGACGCGGCCACGCCGCGCGCTCACGGACGTCCCGACCGTGCCGCGGCGACGCCGTGACTCATTTGCCGGCCCAGGTGTCCCGCACCGGGGCCGGCCGCTCACCAACAGGGGCGGCCTCGGCCGCGCCGCAGAATCCCCAGTGGAAGGACTTCCATGACTGCCAGGCACCTCAGTCTAGGACGCAAAAAATTCAGGCCGGTTACGGCGATCGCGGTAGCCATGGTGACGGCGCTCACGCTCGCCGCCTGCGGTAACGACGGCGACGGAGAGGGTCAGGCGGCCGACCCCACCGGCCCGGTCACCATCAAGGTGTGGGCCTGGTACCCGGAGTTCAAGCCGGTCGTCGACCTGTTCAACTCCACCCACGACGACATCAAGATCGAGTGGACGAACGCGGGCACCGGGCAGGACCAGTACACCAAGCTCCAGACCGCCCTCAAGGCCGGCAAGGGTGCCCCGGACGTGGTCATGCTCGAGTTCCAGGAGCTGCCGACGTTCCAGCTCACCAAGGGCCTCGTCGACATGAGCAAGTACGGCGCCAACGACATCAAGGGCAACTACGTCGACTGGGCGTGGAAGCAGGTCACCAACGGCGACGCCGTCTACGCCATCCCGGTGGACGCCGGCCCGATGGCGATGATGTACCGGCAGGACGTCTTCGACAAGTACAAGCTGACCGTGCCGAAGACCTGGGACGAGTTCAAGGCCCAGGCCCAGAAGCTGAAGGCCGCCTCGCCGACCAGCTTCATGACCGACTTCGGCGCCAACGACGGCGGCTTCATGACCGGTCTGATGTGGCAGGCCGGCGCCAAGCCGTACAACTACACCGCCGCGGAGGCGCCGAACATCGGCGTGACCGTGAACGACGAGGCCGCCAAGAAGGTCCTGACGTACTGGGAGGGCATGGTCGACGCCGGCCTGGCCGACACGACCGCCTACGGCACGACCGACTTCTACAGCGGCCTGGCCAGCGGCAAGTACGCGACCTACCTGGCCGCCGGCTGGGGCCCGGGTTACCTGCAGAGCGTCGCCAAGACGACCGCGGGCAAGTGGCGCGCCGCGCCGCTGCCGCAGTGGACCGCCGGTGGCAACCAGCAGGGTGACTGGGGCGGCAGCTCCTTCGCGGTGACCAACCAGTCGAAGTACCCGGAGCAGGCCACCAAGGTGGCGATGGAGATCTTCGGGGCGAACAAGGACGCCTGGAAGATCGGCATTGACAAGGCGTTCCTCTTCCCGACCGCGACGCCGATCCTGGAGTGGGACTACTTCCTCAACAAGGAGTACGAGTTCTTCGGCGGCCAGAAGGTCAACGAGGTCTTCGTGCCGGCGTACAACGGCATCGGCGAGTTCGAGTGGAGCCCGTTCAACAGCTACAACTTCAACCAGCTGACGACGGAAGTCGGTAAGGCGGTCACCAACAAGACCTCCTGGACCGCCGCCCTCGACACGGTCCAGAAGAACGTGAGCACCTACGCGACGCAGCAGGGTTTCAAGGTCCAGTGACGGTGGTGCCGGGAGGCGCCGCGATCGCCTCCCGGCACCCCCTGCTCCGGGTCACGCACATCGACGCCACACGAACATCGACGCCACACGCACATCGACGGAGGAAAGCCGATGACCGTTGACGGTCGGTCGACGCGGGCGCCCGAGGGGCCGCCGGTCACCGGGGTCGGAGACCGGGCGGCCGGCGCCGGGGTCAAGAAGAGGTCAGCGCGGCGCAGGCGTGCCGGGGCCAGCCGCGAGGCGGCCGTCGGGTGGCTTTTCGTCGCGCCGTTCACGATCCTGCTCATCGCGTTCCTGGTGCTGCCCATGGCCTACGCGTTCAAGATCAGTCTGTATCGGTCCACCCTGGTCGAGGGCGAGGTGTTCGCCTACTTCGACAACTACAAGCAGGCGTTCAACGACCCCAACTTCCGCAGCGGCGTCGTCCGCGTGATCGTCTTCGGGCTCATCCAGACGCCCGTGATGATCGGTCTGGCCCTGCTCGCCGCTCTGCTCATCGATGGCGTGACGTCCCGTTTCTCGCGGTTCTTCCGGCTGGCGGCCTTCGTCCCGTACGCGGTCCCGGTGGTCATCGGCACGCTGATGTGGGGCTTCCTCTACAGCCGCGACACCGGCCCGTTCAACGTCTTCGGCGACATCGACTTCCTGTCCCGGGACCTGGTCATCTACTCGCTGGGCAACATCGTGACCTGGCAGTGGGTCGGCTACAACATGATCGTTCTGTACGCCGCACTCCAGGGCGTGCCCAAGGAGATCTACGAGTCCGCCAAGATCGACGGGGCCGGCGCGGTGCAGACCGCGCTGCGGATCAAGACGCCGATGATCTCCGCGGCCCTCGTCCTCGTCACGGTCTTCACCATCGTCGGCACCCTGCAGTTCTTCACCGAGCCGCTGATGCTGCAACCGCTGAACCCGGGCACCATCACGCAGTCCTACGCGCCCAACGTGTACGCCTACTACCAGGCGTTCTCGTTCCAGCAGTACAACTACTCGGCGGCCATCTCGTTCCTGCTCGGCGTCGTGGTGTTCATCGGTTCCTACATCTTCCTGTTCGTAACCCGCCGAAGGAGTGCGCTGCGGTGACAACCCTGACTGCCGCGGGCACCGGCACCGGCACCGCCGCCCCGGCCGCCCGCCGCAAGCCCGCCCGCGTCACCGGCGGCGGCATCGCGTCCAAGGCCGTGATGGGCATCATGCTGCTGTACTTCCTGCTGCCGTTCTGGTGGCTGATCGTCGCGGCTACCAAGGACAACGACGGCCTCTTCGGCACCGCGCCGCTGTGGTTCGCCGGCGAGTTCCACTTCTTCGACAACCTGTCGCTGCTGTTCAGCCGGGACGGTGGCATCTACCTCACCTGGCTGCGCAACTCCGCGATGTACGCGGTGGTCAGCGGCGTCGGGGCGACCGTGGTCGCGGCGTTCGCCGGGTACGCGTTCGCCAAGCTGCGCTTCCCCGGCCGCAACGCGCTCTTCGCCACGCTGCTCGGCCTCATCATGGTGCCGGCCACCGCGCTGGTGCTGCCGACGTACCTGCTGATGGCCGAGGTCGACCTCATCGACTCGATCTGGGCCGTCATCCTGCCGTCACTGCTCAACCCGTTCGGCGTGTACCTGCTGCGCGTCTACGTGCACGACTCGGTGCCCGACGAGATGCTGGAGGCGGCCCGCATCGACGGTGCCGGCGAGTTCCGGGTGTTCCGCAGCGTGGCGCTGCCGGTGATGCGGCCGGCGCTGGTGACCGTGCTGCTGTTCACGATGGTGGCGGCCTGGAACAACTTCTTCCTGCCGCTGGTCATGCTCAGCGACAGCCAGCTGTTGCCGCTGACCGTCGGCCTGCGCAGCTGGTACCAGTCGGCCATCATCGGCAGCGGCGGCGGTGCCCTGTTCAACGTCATCATCGTCGGCGTGCTGGTGGCGATCCTGCCGCTGATCATCGCGTTCCTGATGTTGCAGCGGTACTGGCGCGGCGGCCTGACGATCGGCTCCGTCAAGTGACCGTTGCACCCGCGACCGGGGTCATCACCCGGGACCGGCTGCCCCGGCGGCGTCTCGCCGGCCTGGCCTGTGTGCTGCCGCTCGCGGCACTGGTCACCGGATGCACGGGTGACGAGGAGTCGGGGCGGCAGCCGACCGCCACCCCGGCCGGCGGGGGCGGCCACCGGGTGGCCCTGACGGGGGACGACCTGAAGGCGCACGACCCGTCGCTGACGGCGGTGGGCCCGGACTGGTACGTCCTGTCCACCGGCGACGCCGCCGTCAACTTCGGCACCGTGCAGATCCGGCGGGTCGACGCCGCCGGGAAGGTCACCTTCCTCGGCACCGTCTTCGACGCCATCCCGGAGTGGGTGCGCAAGGCCGTCCCGGGGGTGGACAACATCTGGGCGCCGGAGGTCTACCTGCACGACGGCACCTACTACCTCTACTACTCCGGCTCCACGTTCGGCTCCAACCGGTCCGTCATCGGGCTGGCCACCAACACCACGCTCGACCCGGCCGCCGCCGGCTACCGGTGGGTGGACCGGGGGCAGGTGTTCGAGTCCACGAAGGACGACGACTTCAACGCCATCGACCCGGGCATCGTCGAGGACGACGGCGGCCGGCCGTACCTGGCCTTCGGGTCGTTCTGGAGCGGCATCCGGCAGGTGCGGCTGGAGTGGCCCGCCGGCAAGCCGGCCGCCGGCCAGGGGGAGCCGGCCCGGCTGGCGGACCGGCAGACGCCGCCGAACGCGGTGGAGGCCCCGTACCTCTTGCGCCGCGCCGGCTGGTACTACCTGTTCGTCTCGTTCGACCTGTGTTGCCGGGGTGCGGACAGCACGTACAAGATCGTCGTGGGTCGGTCCCGGTCCGTCACCGGACCGTTCGTCGACGAGTCCGGCCGGTCGATGCTGGCGGGTGGCGGCACGGTGCTGCTGGCGAGCGACGGAGCGGCGATCGGCCCCGGCGGTGCCAGCGTCGCCGGCGGTGCGGGGGCCGGCGGTGCGGGCGGGGCCGGCGGGGCCGGCGGGGCCGGCGGGGCCGGCGACCTGATCGCCTACCACTACTACAACGGCGACAAGGCGGGCGAGATAACGCTCGCCATCGGTCGGATCACCTGGGGGGCCCAGGGGTGGCCGCGTCTCACCAGCTCAACGATCACGCCGTCCTAGGACCGGCTGAAGGAGAACCATGCTCACCGCAACTGTTGTACTCGACCCTGCCTTCATCGTGGCTCCGGTCAGCCGCCGCACGTTCGGCTCGTTCGTGGAGCACATGGGCCGGTGCGTCTACACCGGGATCTACGAACCGGGGCACCCGCGCGCGGATGAGGACGGCTTCCGGACCGACGTGCTCGACCTGGCCCGCGAGCTGGGGGTCACGATGGTGCGTTACCCCGGTGGCAACTTCGTGTCCGGCTACCGCTGGGAGGACGGCGTCGGCCCGGTCGCGCAGCGGCCCCGCCGCCGGGACCTGGCCTGGCACAGCATCGAGACGAACGAGATCGGCATCGACGAGTTCGCCCGCTGGGCCAGCAAGGCCGAAGTCGAGATCATGTACGCGGTGAACCTGGGCACGCGGGGCGTCCAGGAAGCCCTGGACATCCACGAGTACGTCAACCACCCCGAGGGCACCCAGCTGTCGGAGCTGCGGCGGGCGAACGGCGCGAAGAACCCGTACGGCATCAAGCTCTGGTGCCTCGGCAACGAGCTGGACGGGCCGTGGCAGATCGGCCACAAGACCGCCCAGGAGTACGGCCTGCTGGCCGCCGCGACCGCCCGGGCGCTGCGCACCGCGGAGCCCGACCTGCAGCTGGTGGCGTGCGGCAGCTCCAGCTCCGCCATGCCGACCTTCGGCGCGTGGGAATCGACAGTGCTGGAGCACGCGTACGACCTGGTGGACTACGTCTCCTGCCACGCCTACTACGAGGAGCTGGACGGCGACCTCGGCTCGTTCCTGGCCAGCGCGGTGGACATGGACCACTTCGTGCGCAGCATCGTGGCCACGGCCGACGCCGTCGGCGCCCGGCTGCGCAGCAAGAAGAAGATCAACCTGTCCTTCGACGAATGGAACGTCTGGTACCTGTCCCGGTTCCAGTCCGCCGACGTCCCCGCGGAGTGGGGGGTGGCGCCGCCGGTGATCGAGGACGAGTACACCGTCGCGGACGCCGTCGTCGTCGGCAACCTGTTGATTTCCCTCCTGCGGCACAGCGACCGGGTCACCGCGGCCTGCCAGGCGCAGCTGGTCAACGTGATCGCCCCGATCCGCACCGAGCCCGGCGGGCCGGCCTGGCGGCAGACCATCTTCCACCCGTTCGCCAAGACGGCTGCCCTGGCCAAGGGCAACGTGCTGCACACCAAGCTGACCTCGCCGGTGTACGAGACGGCGAAGCACGGCGAGGTGCCCGTGGTGGACGCGGTGGCGACCCACGACGCGGAGACCGGCGACGTGGTGCTGTTCGTGGTCAACCGGGACCAGGGGCAGCCGGTGACGGTGACCACGGACCTGCGCCCGTTCGGCGCCACCATGCGGGTGGCCGAGGCGTGGACGCTGACCGACGACGACCTGCGCGCCACCAACACGGCCGCCAACCCCGACCGGGTGACCCTCCGCCAGGCGGAAGACGCCACCGTAACGGACGGATCCCTCACCCTGACCCTCCCGAGGGTCAGCTGGACCGCCCTCCGCCTGACCCCCACCGCCTGACCAACCGCCGTGATCAAGGGGTTTGTGCCACGGCAAGCGGCGTTCCGTGGCACCGATCCCTTGATCACGGGGGGCTAGTTGGCGGTGAAGAGGGCCCTGGCTATCTGGGTCACCCTTGTGCGGGCCGTTGCCGGGGTCGTGCCGCGGGCGTGGAGGGTGTAGATCGCGATCAGGTGGCGGTCGCCGCGGCTCGCGGTGCCCGTGCTGTGCAGGGCCTCGCGGTGGAGGTCCAGGCCCGGGACGTGGGCCCCGGCGGGCGGGCCGCCGCCGAAGCCCGACCAGCCCTGCTTCGCCGCGCGCGGCGGCGCGAACGCCAGCACGCCGTAGCGCTGGTCGAAGCCGTCGGCGCCGCGCGCCGTGGCCCGGTGCAGGTTCGCCATCAGGAACGTGCGGACCGACGGCCGGGCGCGCAGGATGTACCGGTAGACCCGCACGGTGTCGTGGGCCGTCATCGCCGTGTAGCCCCACCAGCCCGGCATCGACGCGGGTGGCGGCGCGGTCGCCGTCAGGCCCAGCCGGGCCACCATCCGCGAGACGATCCGCCGGGACCCGTTGCGGCCCCAGAAGTGGCTCGCCGCGCCGTCGTCACTGCTGCGCAGCATCGCGGTCAGGCGGGCCCGGTCGGCCGCCGGCAGGGCGGCCGGTTCGCGGCTCCACAGGTGGTCCAGCGCGATCAGCAGCTTGACCACAGACGCCGAGCGGAAGCGCAGGTTGCCGTTGTGGGCGCGGACCAGCCGGCCGGTCACCCGGTCGTACACCGAGTAGGCGGCGACCATCGACGGAGCCGGCGCGGCCGCCGACGGCACGGCTGCGGTGGCCGGCGGCGGGTGCGGCGGGCCGGGCACGGCGAGGGCCGCGCCGAGGAGCAAAGACAGACAAATCCGGGCGTACGACATACCAAACCGTCGCACGTCCCGGGTCGCCCCACCCGCTGATCCGGTAGACGTTCGCGGTCAGCGCAGCCGGCCCACCATCCGGCGGGCGCCGGCGCGGGCGTTGTGCTGGGCGCCGTCCGCGCTGGCCGGGCGCGCTCCGACCGCGACGGTCGGGATCTCCACCGCGCGCAGGCGCTGGCACAGCGGGCGCCGCAGGCCGTCGTCCGCGACCACGATCACCCCGTCCACGCCGACGGTGCGCAGCGTGCGGGTCAGGCGGACCGGGTCGTCGTCGGTGCCGTACACGGTCAGCAGGCACGTCATCCCGGCGGCGGACAGCTCCGTGGTCGCGCCGCGGACCGTGCCGGCGAAGACGGCGTCGCTCGCCGCGGACGCCGCGCACACCACCAGGGCCACCTGCCCGCTGCGCCGGGTCACCAGCGAGGCGGCCGCGGTGTTGGTGACGTAGCCCAACTCGGCGATGGCCCGCTCGACGCTGCGGCGGGTCTCCGCGCGGACGTGCGCCGCGCCGTTGACCACGCGCGACGCCGTGGACCGGGACACCCCCGCCCGATAAGCCACGTCTTCCAGCGTTGCCACCGCCGGTGCCCCCCGGCGGCGGGCACCTTCCCGTGCGCTCGTTGTCATCGCGCGGACGCTACT
>DASQDS010000024.1:0-3966 GCA_035634075.1 Pilimelia sp.
CCGGCCGCCCACAGCAGCAGCAGGCCGACCGCGTGCTTGCACGGGAACTTGCGGCTGGGACACGAGCACCGGTACGCCGGCCCGCCCAGCTCGATGCAGGTCTGGTAGACCTGTGCGCCGCTGCCCTGGCACAGCCCCCACACCACCGGTGGGCCGTCCCCGGACGACCCCGCTCCGGTCGCCGACCAGCGGGCGGGACCGGCCAGGCCGCGGGCGGCCCCGCGCGACGCCGCGTCGGGGGCCAACGCGAGCACCTGCGCCTCGCTCCACCGGCCCGTCGACATGCTGCAGAAGATATCCAGCCGCACCGACACTTCGGGAATGAAATCGGGCACGGTGGGGTATGGGCCGGCCATGACACCCGTACGGACGGCGGCGCGCGTGCTGCTGAGTGGGATCTTCATCGCCGGCGGAGCGCGCGCCCTGGCGAACCCGGAGCGCCTGGTGCCGCAGGCCAAGCCGATCACCGACCGGGTCGGGCCGCTGCTCGGCCGGGTGGACCCCCGCCTGCCCACGGACACCAGCGCGCTGGTCCGGGTGAACGGCGCCACCCAGCTGCTCGGTGGCCTGCTGCTGGCGACGGGTCACCTGACCCGGCCGGCGGCAGCCGTGCTGGCCGGGAGCCTCGTGCCGACCACCCTCGCGGCCCATTCCTTCTGGAACGAGGCTGCCGCGCCGGACCGGCGGCTGCACCAGACCCAGTTCCTCAAGAACCTCGGCCTCCTCGGCGGCCTGCTGCTGGCGGCCGCCGACACCGAGGGCAAGCCCGGGCTGCGCTGGCGCGCCGAGCACGCGGCCGACCGCACCCAACGCTCCGTGCGCCGCACCCAGCGGTCGGTGCGGCGGATGGCGCGCACTGCCCGGCGGGAGGCGAAACTCGCCGCGGTTTCCGCCACGACGGCACGGCGGCTGCCCGGCTGATCGGCCGCAGGCCGTAATCGCCCGTGCCGCGAAACACCGGCGAAGCCGGCGCAATTGTCGCAAAGCAGTGTGGGATCAGACACGGTCGGGTAACGCCCGGCTGCCCGATCGGTCGACGCGCTCTAGGCTGCACGGAGAACTTCACGACACGGTACGGGGGTGGCCACGCCATGCCGGCGACCGTCGACAGACGGACGAGCCGCCTCGCCCCAGTTCACCGGATCACTCGTGGGATCAGTCGGGGAACGACCGTACGGATCGGCACAGTCGGCGTCGCCGCCCTCCTGGCGTGGTGGGCCGTGGAGCTGTTCGGCCGGCCGTACGTCTTCTTCGACCTGCTGATCTACCACGGCGCGGTGGCCTGGTGGGCGGGGGGCGGCGAGCTGTACGCGTTCATCGCGCCCGACACGACGCTGGGTTTCACGTACCCACCGTTCGCGGCGCTGGTGATGCTGCCCATGGCGGCGCTGTCGGCCGAGCTCGCCGGCTGGGTCAACGTGGTGGCCAGCCTCGGTGCGCTCGCGGTCGTCCTCGCGGCACTGCTGGTGCCCCTCGCGGAGCGCGCCGGCTGGTCCCGGTGGTTCACGGTGGCCATGGCCCTGCCGCTGGCCGCCGCCCTGGAGCCGGTCCGCGAGACCCTCGGCTACGGGCAGGTCAACCTGCTGTTGTTCGCCCTCGTGATGGCCGACATGGTGGCCCTGCGGTGGCGGGCGCGGGGCGGCGCGCGGCCCGGCCGCCGGTACGCGTCGTGGTGGGCCCGCCTCTGGTTCAGCGGGGCGTGGGCCGGCGTCGGGATCGGCCTGGCAACGGCGATCAAGCTGACCCCCGCCCTGTTCATCGTGTACCTGGTGGTGACCCGCCAGTGGCGTGCCGTCACCACGGCCGTCGGCACGGCGCTGGGCGTGACCGCGGGCGCGTTCCTCCTCGCCGGGCACGAGTCAGCCAGCTACTTCGGCGGCGTCCTGTGGGACACCGAGCGCGTCGGCGTCGCCGACATGACGCCCAACCAGTCGCTGGCGGGGCTGCTGGCCCGCCTGTACGACTCGGCCGAGACGCCGGGCCTGATGTGGCTGGCGTTCTCGCTGCTCGTCGTCGCGCTGGGCCTCTCCCGGGCGTCGACCGCCCACGCGGAGGGTGACGAGCTGACGGCGTTCACGCTCGTCGGGCTCACCGCGAACGTGGTCAGCCCGATCTCCTGGTCGCACCACCTCGTGTTCGTGCTGCCGGCCATCCTCGTGCTGGCGGACGCCGCCCTGCGCCGGCGGGCCGCGAGCCGGGGACTGGCCGTGCGCGCCGGTCGGCCGGTCGGCGGCGCGGCGCCGGGGGCGGCGCTGCGCACCCCGATCTGGTTCCCGGCGCTGACCGGGCTGCGGCACGCCGGCGCCGCGGTGCTCCTCTACCTGGTGTTCCTCGTCTCGCCGATCTGGCCGTACGAGCACCAGCTGAGCCAGGGCGTCTCGCACTACGCCGACGGGGCGGTCGGCGTGCTGGCCGAGAACTCGCTGGCGCTCGCGCTGATCCTGCTGGTCGCGGCGCTGCCGTGGCGGCCCGGCGCGGAGCCGGCCTTCTACAGCGAGCTGGCGGCGCGCCGGCCGGGTCAGCCGTTGCCCGCCCCCCGCACCCCCGACGCGCCGGTGGGCGTCACGGAGAGTTGACCCACTCGTCGTTGCCGTCCGCGAAGACCTGCCGCTTCCACACCGGCAGCCGGGCCTTCACCTCGTCGACCAGCCGTGCGCAGGCGGCGAAGGCGGCGGCCCGGTGCGCCGTGCTGACGGCCGCGGCCAACGCCACGTCCCCGATCGCCAGCGGCCCCACCCGGTGGGACACCGCGACGGCGTAGACGGCCGGGTCCAGCGCCACCTCGGCGGCCACCTCGCGGAGCACGTCCGCCGCGCTCGGGTGTGCCTCGTACTCCAGCTGCGTCACCGCCCGCCCGCCGTCGTGATCGCGGACGACGCCCTGGAAGGACACCACCGCACCGGCCCGCGCGTCCGCGACGGCGGCCTCGTGCGTGGTCAGGTCCAGAGGCTCGGTCGTGACCCCACAGACGGCGACCGTGCCGACACCAGTCACCGGCTCGCCGCGCCCGCTCATGGTGCGGCCTCCCCCGGCAGCACGGGCAGCGGCAGGAGCCGGACCCGGCTCCCGGGCTCCCCCGTCGTACCCGGCGGGATGACCGCGAAGCCGGCGGCGCTCGCCAGCCCGCGCAGCATGGCGGAGCCGGCGTGCCGCACCGGGTACGCCACGCCCTCCACCCGGTCCACCCGCACCAGCGCCAGGTGGGTGTCGTTGCCGCGACCCGGCACGGGCGCGCCCAGCACCACCCGCGGCAGCGTCGTCACCGCCGGCTCGCGCCGGCCGAGCAGCCCCGCCAGCAGCGGCGCGACGAGCGACACGATGGCCACGATCGCCGACTGGGGGTTGCCGGGCAGCCCGGCGAGGAACCTGTCGCGGCCGTCCTGCCCCGGCACCCGGGCGAGCAGCATCGGGAAGCCGGGCCGCACCGCGACGGTGTTGACCACGTACGTCGCGCCCAGCTCCTGCAGGGCGGGGTGCAGGTGGTCGACCGGCCCGTTCATGGTGCCACCGGTGGTGCACACCAGGTCCGCGGTCTCCAGTGCCGCCCGGATGGCGGTGACGTGCGCGTCGAGGGTGTCCGCCACCGGCTCCGGTGTGCCCGGCAGCGGCACGGCGCCGAGCCGGCGCAGCCACGCCGGCACGGCCGGCCCGAGCGCGTCCCGCACCCGACCGGCGCCGGGCGGCCCCGCCGTCAACAGCTCGTCACCGAAGATGCGGAGCGCAGCCCGCGGCGCCGGCCGGACCGCCAGGGTGTCGTAGCCGCACGACGCGGCGAACCCGATCACACCGGGCGTCACGGGCGCGCCGGCCGGCAGCAGCTCCTCGCCCGCGCGGGCCTCCTCGCCGGCCGCCCGCCACTCCGGGTGCGCCCGCAGGTCGCCGGCGACCCGGCCGGCGGGCAGCCGGCGCGACTCCGCGGTGCGCAGCACCGCGGCGGCGCCCGCCGGCACCAGGGCCCCGGTGGCG
>DASQDS010000025.1:0-4067 GCA_035634075.1 Pilimelia sp.
GCCGCCTGCTCGGCGGCGACGAAGTCCGCGAAGCCCCGGTCCCCGTCGCCCACGCGCGCCTCCTCTGCCGGCTCCTGCTCCCTACACGCGGTGGGGCCCGCCGCAGACCCACAGCACGGGTCCTCGTGCGGGAGGGTGGTCCGCATGTCGCGGTTCGTGGAGCTGAGTCACGTGATCTCCGCCGGGATGGTGACGTACCCGGGCCTGCCGGGGCCGGAGGTGACGCCGCACATGACCCGCGAGTCCTCGCGGGAGCGCTACGCGCCGGGGACCGAGTTCGCCATCGACGTGGTGCACATGGTCGGCAACACCGGCACGTACCTCGACAGCCCCTTCCACCGCTACGCCGACGGGGTCGACCTCGCCGCGCTGCCGCTGGAGAGGCTGGCCGACCTGCCCGCCGTCGTCGTCCGCACCGCCGGCTCCGGCCGTCGGGCGGTCGGGGTCGACGACCTCGCCGAGCACGACGTCGCCGGGTGCGCCGTCCTGCTGCACACCGGTGGGGACGTCGCCTTCGGGACACCGGCCTACGCCGTGGACGCGCCGTTCCTCGGCGGGGAGGGCGCGCAGTGGCTGGTCGACCGGGGTGCGGCGCTCGTGGGCATCGACGCGGTGAACGTCGACGAGGTGGTCGAGCGCGGCGAGCGGCCGGCACACACCCTGTTGCTGGGCGCGGGGATCCCGATCGTCGAGCACCTCACCGGCCTGGACGCAGTGCCGGCGACCGGCGCCCGCTTCACCGCGGCACCGCCGCGCTTCGCCGGGGTCGGCACCCTCCCGGTGCGCGCCTACGCCCGGCTGCCGGACTGACCCGGGTTCAGGCGAGCTCGGCCAGCGCGGCGGCGACGTCGTCGTCCCGCACGAAGCCCAGCGCCAGCAGCCGGTGCACCAGCACGCCGCGGCGGGTCAGCCGCAGGTCGGCCGGGCGCAGCCGGGGGAGGGCCGCGCCGCCCGGCCGGGGCTGGGCCGGCGGCGGGTCGAGCAGCCCGGTGCGCTGCAGGTCGGCGACGTCCTCGCGGGCACCCCACGCCGTCCAGCCGCGCGGGTCGTCGGCCAGCGGGGTCATCGGCAGCGGCGAGCGGTCGCGGCGGCCGACGCCGGCCAGCAGCACCAGCTGCCGCCAGGGCAGCCCCGCGGCCAGGGCGAGCGCCCGGTCGACCAGCGCGGCGTCCAGGTCGGGGGAGGAGGCGACCTCGGCCAGCAGGTAGCCCAGGTGCCGCACCCGCCGCTCGTCGTGCGACCCGCGGGCGGCGGCGACCACGGCCTCGGTGACGGTGTCGGCCGCTGAGCGGCCGCCGGCCCGCAGGGTGAAGAAGCCGTCGTCGCGGACCGGACGGCCTCCGCGGGACAGCGCGACGCCGTGCTCGACGGCGAAGGCCAGGACGGCGCCGGCGCGGGCCCGCTCGCGCGGGACGGCGACGGCCGCCGCCTCGTCGGCCGCCGCGCGCAGGCAGGCCGCGAGGCGGTCCTCCAGCCGCACCGCCGCCCGGCCGGCCGGATCGGGGTAGACCACCGCCGCGGCGCTGCGGCTCATCGAGCCCGCCACCGCGGCCCCGGCCTCGAGCAGGGCGCGGCCGGCAGCAGCTGGGTCCTCGGTCACGGTCACACCGCCGATCCTCTCCGCTGGCCGGGCCGGTACGCACGCCGTGGACGGCGGCCTCACCACAGTGGGGCAGCGCCGGTGAGCACAACGGAACACGAGTTCTGCCCGGCAGCAACCGCGGGGGAACGACGGCCCGTCACCGTTCTGACCCATGGCCGCCCCCACCCCCACCACTCGACAGCAGACCGCGCCGATCGCCGTAGCGACCCGCCCGGGTCGCTGGATCGACGACTGGCGCCCGGAGGACCCCGCCTTCTGGGAGTCCACCGGCAAGCCGGTCGCCCGCCGCAACCTGTTCTTCTCGGTCTTCTCCGAGCACATCGGCTTCTCGATCTGGAGCCTGTGGTCGGTGCTCGTGCTCTTCCTGCCCGAGGCCGTCTACGGCATCGACCCGGCCGGGAAGTTCCTGCTGACGACGCTGCCGACGGCGCTGGGCGCCTTCGTCCGGCTGCCCTACACCTTCGCCGTCGCCAGGTTCGGCGGCCGGAACTGGACGATCGTCAGCGCCGCGCTGCTGCTGGTGCCCACGGTCGCCACGGCCGTCGTCCTCGAGCCCGGCGTCGACTACTCGACGCTGCTGCTGGTCAGCTGCCTGGCCGGCGTCGGCGGTGGCAACTTCGCCAGCTCCATGGCCAACATCAACGCCTTCTACCCGAACCGGCTCAAGGGCTGGGCGCTGGGCCTCAACGCCGGCGGGGGCAACCTCGGCGTCCCCGTCGTCCAGCTGGTCGGCCTGCTCGTGCTGGCGACCGCGGGCGTCGAGCACCCCCGGCTGATCCTGCTGGTCTACATCCCGCTGATCGTCGTGGCCGCCGTCGGTGCGGCGCTGCTCATGGACAACCTGACGACGGCGCGCAACCAGCCGCGGGCCATGCGCGAGGCCACCCGCGAGCCGCACACCTGGATCATGTCGTTCCTCTACATCGGCACCTTCGGCTCGTTCATCGGCTTCGGGTTCGCCTTCGGTCAGGTGCTGCAGAACCAGTTCACTGCAGACTTCGCCACCCCGCTGGCCGCGGCGTCCCTGACCTGGCTGGGCCCGCTGCTGGGCTCGCTGATCCGCCCGCTCGGCGGCTCGCTGGCCGACCGCTTCGGCGGCGCGCGGATCACCTTCTGGAACTTCGGGGCGATGGCCGTGGGCGCCGCGATCGTGTGGACGGCCAGCCAGGTGGAGTCGCTGCTGCTGTTCGTCGTCGGCTTCGTGTCGCTGTTCGTGCTCAGCGGGGTCGGCAACGGCTCGACCTACAAGATGATCCCGGCGATCTTCCGCACCCAGGCCCAGCAGCGGGTGGCCGCCGGCGAGGACACCGCGGTCGCCGACCGGCACGCACTGCGCATGTCCGGCGCGCTCATCGGCATCGCCGGCGCGGTCGGCGCCTTCGGTGGCGTGCTGGTCAACCTGGCCTTCCGCCAGTCATTCATGACCACCGGCACCGGCGACTCCGCCTACCTGGTGTTCATCGCCTTCTACGTGGTCTGCCTCGCCGTCACCTGGACGGTGTACCTGCGGCCGCAGGCGCGCATGGCCGGCGTCTGAAGGACCCCGCCACCACCTCGCCCGTGATCACGGGGTTGTTGCCGGTGTCCGCGGCGGGTCGTCGCGTGTCACCGGCAACAACCCCCTGATCGACTCGGGAGGTGGCCGGTGTCGCGGCCGGGGGCCGACGGATCACAGCGCCAGGCGGTAGCCCCGCTTGACCACGGTCTCCACCACGCCGGGACCGAGCGCGGCCCGCAGCCGGGTGACGGCCATCTCGACCGCGTGCCCGTCCCCGCCACCGGGCAGGCCCGCCACCAGGTCGGTCTTGGCGACGACGGCGCCCGGGGAGGCGACCAGCGCGCGCAGCACCGCCATCGGGCCCGGCGCCAGCTCCACCAGGCGCCCGTCGAGTAGGACGGCGTGCCCGCGCACCTGCAGCTCCTGTCCGCCCACCCGCAGCACCGGGTCGCGCTCGGGCAGCCGGGCGACCACCTCGCGGGCCAGGGCGCCCAGCCGGGCGCGCTCGGGCTGCACCGCGTCGATGCCCGCGGCGGTGAGCGGGCCGGCGGTCACCGGGCCCACCGCCACCGGCAGGACGCCGGTGGAGAGCGCGGCGACCAGCTCGGCGTGCTGGCCCAGCTCGTCGGCGACGGTCAGCAGGCTCGCCGCGGCCGGGGCGCTGGTGAAGGTGACCGCGTCGACCGCACCGGTGACCACCGAGCGGACCAGCCGGCGCACCGGCGCGACGTCCTCGGGCAGCACCCAGCGGTAGACCGGCACGGTGACCACCTCGGCGCCGGTCGCCCGCAGCGCCTCGACGAAGTCCGGCAGCGGGTCCCCGTGCAGCTGGACGGCGACCCGCCGTCCTTGCAGCGGGCCCTCGGCCCCGGACAGCAGGTGGGCCAGCACCTCCGCCGAGGACTCCGACTCCGGGGACCAGGCGTCCACCAGGCCACCGCCGCGGATCGCACCGCGGGCCTTCGG
>DASQDS010000026.1:0-11155 GCA_035634075.1 Pilimelia sp.
GCCTGCCCGGCGGCCTCCGCCGCCCGTTCCTCGCGGCTGTCCGGCCGGCTCACCCCCACGGCGGCGCCCTGGACGGCGGGCGCCGCGCCCTGCTGCACGACGTGCGCCAGCTCGTGGGCGATCAGCTCGGCGGGCGGCGCGGCGTCCCGGAACACCACAGTGGACCCGTACGTCGCGGCGCGGGCGCCGAGCAACCCCAGCCCCTCCCGGGCGGCGGAGCCGCCGAGGTGTGCCCGGACGCCGCCGAAGTCGGCCCCGAACGCCTGCTCCATCTCCGCCCGCATCGGCACCGGCCGGGCCCCGCCCCCCGTGGCCAGCCCGAACGCCTCCGTCGGCGGGACGGCCGCCCCGACAGCGGGGTCGCCCTGGAGCATCCGCAGGACGGCGCCGTTGCCGGCCGTCCCCTGCAACGACAGCAGGAAGGCCGAACCGTCCGGTGCGGCGTTCCTCGGCGTCGTGGCAGCTTCCTGCGACCTGTCGTCTGTCGGGCCGTCGGGTACGCGATCCCGCATCGCTCGCCTCGCTCCCGTCGGAACCACCCGGACACCGGCGCATGGCCGACCTGCACGCAGGGCAGCGTCCACATGCTATCGCCGCGGCCGCCCGTCGGGCAGCCGCCTGACGTGGAGCCGACCGATCATCCCCGTCAGGGGGCAGTCGAGGATCTCCGCCGCCGCCGCGTCCGCCGCGTCGTGGATGGTCTGGCGCGGGTCGGCAGGTAGTCCTGGCCGAGGGTCACCAGGAGGGAGAAGGGGAGGTAGAGGCCCGCGGAGGTCAGTGCGACGAACAGGTACAGCGCGGGGCCCGGCACGTAGACGACGCCCGCCGTGGCGACCACGGTCAGCACGGACGACCAGCGGACGACGCGGACCCGGCCCCAGCGGTTGGCGAGACTCCCACCGAGCACGGTGCCCACCGCGCCGCCGAGGTAGAGAACGGAGAGCGCCGCCGTGCCCGCCGTCGTACCGCCGCCGGTGCGCTCGCGGCATAGACCGCGACGAACGTGCTGAGCCCGTCGAACAGGATGGACCGATCCTCGCCTGCACCCGCCAGCCGGGCGATGACAGCGCCCGGCGCCGGCGGTTGCGGGCGGTCCTGCTGGACGAGCTGCGGGCGTCCCCCCACCAGCCCCTGCACCTGCCGGCGCCCCGCGACCCGCGGCTGCGCGCGCTGTGCGCGCTCCTGCGCGCCGACCCGGCCGACACCCGCACCCTCGCCGCGCTCGGCTCGGCGGTCGGCGCGAATGCGCGTACGCTGGCCAGGCTTTTCAAGGCCGACCTCGGCATGACGTTCCCGCAGTGGCGCACCCAGCTGCGCCTGCACCACGCCGTGCTGTTGCTGGCCGCCGACGCGCCGGCCACCGCGGTGGCGCGCACCAGTGCGGCTGGTCGTCCGCCAGCGCGTTCATCGACGTGTTCCGCCGCAGCTTCGGCCACACGCCGGGCGCGCACCGCGGGTGACCCGGGTGGCGCGCGGCCCGACGGTTCCTACCCCGCCGTCGGCGGCGTCGCCTCCCCGGGAATAGCCGGCGGCCCGTCGCGCCTTCCCCGAACATGACCTTCGACCCACGCGCGCTGCTCGCCGAGAGCCGGCTCGGCGTCCTCGCGACGATCAAGGCTGACGGCCGCCCGCAGCTGTCCCCCGTCCTGCCCTACTACGACCGGGAGGCCGGCGTCATCCTCGTATCGATGACGCAGGGGCGGGCCAAGACGGCGAACCTGCGCCGGGATCCGCGGGCAACGCTCGAGCTCACCAGTCCCGACGGTGGGGCGTGGGCCACCGCCGAGGGCATGGCGACCCTCACGGGACCGGGAACCGACCCGTCCGGCCCCGAGGTCGAGGCCCTGGTGGGGTACTACCGCCGCGCCGCCGGCGAGCACCCCGACTGGGCCGAGTACCGGGCGGTGATGGTGGCCGACCGCCGGGTGCTGATGACGATGACCGTCGACCACGTGTACGGCGAGAAGCTCCGCTGACTGCGGCAGCGCCGTTCACCGTCCGCCCACAGCCGGCTACCTGGCCAGCCGCACCCGGACACCGCCGGAGAACATGGAGTCGTGCAGCTCCACCGCTGTCAGCCGGGTGCCCTTCGGCACGTCGTAGATCAGTGTGCCCTTCACGGAGTTTCCCGGGTTGATCTCTTTCAGGAACGTCGGCGCGCCCTCGTTGGCGTACATCTCGGCGCCGGTGTCGTTGGAAAACTCGGTGCCCTGGGAATCGAAGGCCTTCTGCGCCGACCCGGAGAAGGTCTGCGCCTCAGCACCGATGTTCCGCACCGTCACCGTCACCGCCACCTGGCAGAACATGCCCTGCGCCTTCTCGTCGAGGTACTCGTTGCCCACCCGGGTCTTCCCGCACGACACCGAGTGGACGACGAACTCGAACTTGCCGTCCCTGGCCGGGTCACCCAGGCCGGGGCCTGTGGGCGGTTTCGGCGCCGCTTCCTTCTTCGGCGCGGCACCGGTGGCCTTCAACGGTCGCACGCCAAGACGCTAGGAGTGCGGTGCGGCACGGGTCAGGCGTTCCGCGAGCAACCGGGTGAACGGCGGTCGGGCCGAGACGAACGGGTTCACCCGGGAGTGTGGTCAACCGCCACAGGCTGGTGTACCAGGATGGGGCCGTGCCTGCGGAACCGACGATGCTGCTCGTCCACAGCCCGCTCCTCACCCGCGCGACGTGGGGCCCCCTGCGGCCACACCTCGAAGCGGCGGGGTGGCGCGTGGCCGTGCCAGACCTTCGCCCCTTGGTCGAGGCGCCGTCGTTCCATGCGGCGGTCTGCGCGGCGGCGGCTGCGAGCGTCGCCCCCGGTACGCGCACCGTCGTCGTCGGCCACAGCCGCGCGGGCGCCTACCTGCCCGGCATCGCCGACGCCATCGGCGGCGACAACCTGGACGTCGTCTTCCTGGACGCCCGCCTGCCGCACCCGGGCACGAGCTGGGTCGCGTCACTGCCGCCGGAGCGGGCCACGTGGCTGCGGGAGATGGCGGTGTCGGGCCGGCTGCCGGCGTGGGACACGTGGTTCCCCGCCGGCTCCCTCGACGACCTCCTGCCCGACCCCGTTCAGCGGCGGCACGTGCTGCACGACGCACCCGAGCTGCCGTGGCAGCTCGTCGGCGAGGTGCTGCCGGCGCCGGGCGCGGCGTGGGAAGCCGCCCGGCACAGCTACGTTCAACTGAGCGCCGCGTACCGGTCCACGGCGGAGCAGGCGGTGAAGGGTGGGTACCGGGTCCACCGCCGGGACGCCGACCACCTGGCGATGGTCACGCAGCCCGCGATGGTCGCCGACGTTCTCCTGTCGGTGCTGCCGGATTAGCGGCCCAGGCCCGGAGACGTCGAACGCCCGGGCCCGTGAACACACCGTGTCGAGGGGTCCCGGCACCGGAGGGATGGCCTGTTCAGGGCCGCAGTGCCAGCTTGCCCACGGTGGCCCGCGCTTCCAGTTCCGCGAGTGCTTTCGGCCCCTCGGCCAGGTCATACACCGTGGGCTGGCCAGGGCTGAGCACCCCGGCCCCGAGGAGCCCGAACAACTCGCCCATGACCTCGCCGAAAATCTGCGGTGCGGCCTGGATGAGGACGCCGATGTTCAGTCCGATGACGTGGATCTGGTGTCTGTAGACCAGCTCCCAGTTGGTGATCGCGGCTTCGCCGCCGGCCAGGCCGTAGACGACGATCCGACCGGTGACCCGCCTGGTGGCGGCCAGGCTGTCGGCAAGGGTGGCGCCGCCGACGGACTCCAGCACCAGGTCGGCGCCCACGCCGCCGGTCAGCCGCCGGACCGCGGCGGCGATGTCGCCACCGCGGGAGTCGATGACGTGGTCGGCGCCTAGCGCCCGTACCACCTCGTGCTTGCCCGACGAGGCCACGGCGATCACCGTCGCGCCGAAGTGTTTGGCCATCTTCACCGCCGCCTGGCCAGTCCCGCCCGCCGCGGCGTGGATCAGCACGGTCTCCCCCGCGGTCACCCCGCCCAGCGGCTTGAGCGCCGCCAGCGCGGTCGGCCAGTTCACCACCAGGCCCAGCGCCTGCTCATCGGACCAGCCCGTCGGCACCGGGACCGCGGCGGCCCCGGGCATCACCATGTACTCGGCGAAGGCGCCGCCGGTGACGCTGACGCCGACGACGTGCGCGCCGGGCTCCAGGCCAGTCACCCCCTCGCCAACGGCGGTGACCTCACCAACGCCCTCGATGCCCGCCACGTACGGCGGCTGTGGGCCGCCCGCGAACGTGCCACGGGCCTGCGAGATGTCGACGAAGTTGAGGCCGGCGGCGGTGACCCGGATCTGCACCTCGCCCGGGGCCGGCCTCGGTACCGGCGCGTCGGCGATCAGGCGCAGGTCCTGCGGGCCGTTCAACGACGTCTGCCGCAGGGCGCGCATGGTGGACGAGCTGCTCAAGATGATCAACCCTCTCATTATTTATCGAACGGCAAACAACTTCCCATGGCGCCGTGACGCAGGTCAAGATAAAGTTGGTCGAACGACAAAGAACTCTGAAGGGACGCTGGATGGGCGCTCGTGGCAGGCCGCGCACGTTCGACCCGGATACCGCCCTGCGCACGGCGTTGACCCTCTTCTGGGAACGGGGCTACGAGGGCACCTCGCTCAGCGACCTGGCCCAGGCCATGGGCATCGCCTCGGCCAGCATCTACGCCTGCTTCGGCAGCAAGGAGGACCTGTTCCGCAGGGTCATGGCGCTCTACGGCGCGGCCTCCGGCGAGCCGCCCCGGCGGGCGCTCCGCGAGGAGCCGACCGCGCGCGCCGCGATCCACGCCATGCTGCACGCCACCGTCGACCAGATCACCGGCTCCGACACGCCGCACTACTGCATGCTCATCCTGGCCGCGCCCACCGGCGCCGTGGAAAACCACGCAATCCGGGAGTTCCTCGCCGACCGCCGGCGCGACATGCTCAGCACCATCCGGGACCGACTCGCCCGCGGCGTCACCGACGGCGACATCACCGGGCCGCCCGACAGCCTCGACGCCATCGCCCGCTACTACACCACCGTGGTGCAAGGCCTGTCCATCCAAGCCCGCGACGGCGCCGACCGCGCCGACCTGCAAGCGGTCATCGCCTGCGCGATGGCAGCCTGGGACGCGCTCACCTCCGCGCCGTCACACCCGACACGCTGAGCTCCGTGCCCTGACCGGGCGCCGACGGCGCCTCACGCGAGCTGGCGACGAGCCAGGCGGGTGAACAGTCCGCCGGCGGCCAGCAGAGTGTCGTAGTCGCCGGCCTCGACGACCGACCCGCGGTCGAGCACGTAGATGCGGTGCGCGTCGCGGATCGTCGACAACCGGTGGGCGATGACGACCCGGGTCGCGTCGAGCCCCTCCAGGCTCCGGGTGACCGTCTGCTGGGTGACGTTGTCCAGGGCGCTCGTCGCCTCGTCGAAGATCAGGATCTTCGGCCGGCGAACCAGCGCCCGAGCGATCATCAACCGCTGCCGCTGGCCGCCGGAGAACGTCGCCGCACCCTCGCTGATGACCGTCCGGATCCCCATCGGCATCGCCCTGACGTCGTCGGCCAGCCCGGCCATCTCCAGCGCCCCCCACGCCTCGTCGTGGGTCAAATTCGCCGTACCGACCAGGCAGGTGAGGATGCTGCCGGTCGGTACCTGGGCGTTCTGCATGACGACGCCGACCTGGCGGCGGACCGCCTCCATGTCCAGGGTGTCCAGCGGCTTGCCGTCGTAGATCACCGCACCGACGCTCGGCCGGTCGAAGCCAAGCAGCAGGCGGATCAGCGTCGACTTGCCGGCACCGGACGGCCCGACCACGGCGACGAATTCACCCGGCGCTGCGACCAGGTCGACCGCGTTCAGCGTCCGCGGCGCGTCCTGGGTGTACGAGAAGGACACCTTGCTCACCTCGATGCGCCCGCGCAGTCGGCCCGGATCGGCGCTCTCCGCGGCCGCCCGGGGCTCGCTGCGCAGCACCGGCCGGGCGGCGTCGTACAGCGGCGGGACATCGGCGAGCTGGATCAGCGCCGGCGAAACCAGCCCGAGCCCCGTGGTCACCTGACTCACCGCGGCGATGAGGCCGACGAACTCGGCGACGCTGAGCGCACCGTGGCGGCCGTATCCGGCGACTGCGAGGAGCAACAGGGTGGCCAACGCCGGTGCGATGTTCGTGACGACCGTGAGCTGCCGCTGGGCGGCGTTACTGCGAGCGGCGGCGGCCTGCTCGCGGGCGTACATGGCGCCCCACCGCGCGTACATCCGCTGCTCGGCGTTGGCCACCCGGACCTTCACGATGCCGGTCAGCGTCGCGGTGACGAAGCCGCTGATCGCGTTGCGCTCGGTGACCTCACGGCGGCGCGCCCGCACCATCTTGCGCAGTTGCCGGACGGCGTGACCGGCGAACAACGCGACGCCGGCCAGCAGCGCCAGGCCGAGCCAGAGGTCGAGGACAAGAGTGACCACGAGACCGGTGACGCCGATCAACGCGCCGATGGTGCCGGTGAGCACGCTGCTGGTGATCAGGTCGCGGATGCCGTCCACGGCGAGCACCCGGCGGGCCAGCTCGCCCGGGTTGTAGGCGCGGAAGAACGACGGCTCCAGCCGCACCACCCGGGCCCACAGCGCCGCCGTGGTGCGCACGTTGAGCTGCACCACCAGGCGCTGGATCAGCAGTCCCTGCGCGATGGTCGCGGCGGTGAAGGCGATGATCAACCCGGTGACGAGCACGCCGATCGCTACCACGTTCGCGGTCTCCGACCGGGGCAGGGCCTCGCCGAGGATGCGGGAGGTGGCCAGCGGCACGCTCGCACCGAGCACCATCACCACGGCCGCGGTGACGACGAGCCGGGTCAGGTCCCGGCCGGAGTGCGGCGGCAGCCCGGTCCGGAGCAGGTCGCGCCAGGTCAGCGGACGCTCCGGGAAGGTCGGATACACGCACCAGGCGCGCGCGAACCCGTCCGCGGCCGGCGTGGCGGACAGCCCCTGCGGCACCGGCCGCCAGCCGGTCGCGCCCGACCACGCCTGCCAGGTCCGCCCCCGCCGGACCAGGGCGTACGCGACCCCGCCGGCGTCGACCGCGACGAGCGGCAGGCCGTCCTCGGTCCACCAGGTGCCGCTGAGGTCGACGTCGCGCAGCGGTATCCGCAGCCGGGCGGCCAGCTGCGGCAGGTCAAGATGCGACAGCGCGCTGGCGGCCGCGACGGCCCGCGGTTCGAGCCGCAGCCCGGCCGCCTCGGCGGCCACCAACAGCGCGCGCAGCCGAGGCGGTGTGTCCGACGCTGACCGCTCGACGATGCGGTCGGACCGGGCGAGGATACCGGCTAGCGCCTGGTGGGCGTCGTGATGGCGCTGCGCGTCGGCGGTCAGCCGGTCCTGGATCACGTCGAGGCTGTCGTCCGGCTGGCGCACCCGCTGCAACCGGTCGGCCAGGGCGGCCCGGCGCAGCTGGCGGTCGGGGTTGTCGTCGCCAACCGCCGCGAGGCCGTCCACCTGCCGCACCCGGGCGGGGCCGTTGCCCACCAGGGCGATGTGCTCGCCGGGCGGCAGCGTACCGGCCCAGGCGGTGCCGGGCAGGGCCTCGCCGACGGCAAGGCTGCCCAGGTGCCGCGGCGCGACCGGGGGCGCGGCCTCGCTGATGAGGAACACCTCCACCAGTCCGTCCACCACGACGATGAGGTCGTCGCGGCGGGGCAGGAGCCGCTGGTGGGCGTCCAGACGCCGCTCGACGCCCGGGTCGGCTGCGATGCTCATGAAGTCACCAGCCTGGCGTACGCGCCGTCGCGCCTCATCAGTTGGTCGTGCGTGCCGCGCTCGGCGACCTTGCCGTGGTCCAGCACGATGATCTCGTCGCAGTCGCGGATCGTGGAGAGTCGGTGCGCGACCACGACGGTGGTGCAGGCGCGGCGTCGCAGTGCTTGGTCGATCTCCTGCTCCGTGCCCGGATCGAGGGCGGAGGTCGCCTCGTCGAGGACCAGGATGGACGGTCCGACGGCGAGCGCCCGGGCGATCTCGATGCGCTGTTGCTGGCCGCCGGAGAAGTTGCGGCCGCCGTCGGCGACGGCGGCGCCGTACCCGCCGGGCCGGACGCTGATGTCGGCGTGGATGGCGGCGTCGCGGGCCGCGCCGACGATCGCCGGGTCGGGCAGCGTGCGGTCCAGGAACGACACGTTGTCCCGGACGGTCCCGGCGAACAGCACGATGTCCTGGTCGACCAGTGCCAGGCTGGCCGCCAGCACCGGGGCCGGCACGGCGTCGCGGGGCAGCCCGTCGAAGCGCACCTCGCCCGACCACGGCGTGACCAGCCCGGTGATGATCCGGGCGACCGTCGTCTTGCCGCTGCCGGACCCCCCGACGAGGGCGATCCGCTGCCCCGGCTGGACGTGCAGCGAGAACCCGTCGAGCAGCGGTGGCTTGCCCGGGTTGTAGCCGAAGGTGACGTCGCGCAGCTCCACCTCGCCGCGCAGCCGGCCCATGGGCAGCTCGGTCGGGACCGGCGGCGGCTGCGGTGTCGGGTAGCGCAGCAGGTCGTCGATCCGTTCCAGGTGCCCGCGGGCCTGCTGGACCGTGCCGCCGAGGCTGACAAGAACGCCGATCGGGTTGAGGAAGCCGACGACGAGCACGGAGAAGGCCATGAGTTGACCGAGTGTGAGCTGGCCGCGCAGCACCAGCAGCGCGCCCAGCGATACCACGCAGATGTTGGCCAGCTGCGCAGTCAACGCCGGGATGGCAGACACGACCGTGTACGGGACCTCCAGCCGCTGCCGCGCGTTGGCCGCCCGGGCATGGAATCCGGTCACCTTGCCGAACAGGTCGTCCTCGCCGCCGGACGCCTTCACCGACTCGATCGTCCGCAATCCGTAGTACGAGGTGGCGCTCAGGCCCGACTCCTCGCGCACCACCACGCCGCTGGCGTCCTCCCGGTGCCGGCGGGAGACCCGAAGCACCACGATGTCCACCGCGGCCGCGACCAGCGCGACGACGGTGAGCAGCGGGCTGAGCAGGACCATCAACACCAGGTAGAGGGCGGCGGTGAAGACTTGGAGCAGGGCCGGCGCGAGCTGGCCGGACACCACCTGGGCGACCTCGCCGCCCAGTTGCAGCCGGTACGCCACGTCGCTCACGCTGCGCTGGGCGTAGAAGGTCAGCGGCAGCCGCAGGGCGTGCCGGAAGAAGCCGGCGGCCATCATCACCGACAGCCGGATGTCGAAGCGGTTGATCACCGTGGCCTGCCACCACAGCAGCCAGGCCTGTGCGCCGATCATGACGGCGAGCGCGGCGAGGATGCCGGCGGCCTGGTTCGGCGCCGCGGGCACCAGGACGTTGTCGGTGAACAACTGGGTGGCGATCGGCGCGCCCATCAGCGGCACGATCAGCGCCAAGCCCGCCAGCAGCAGGTACCACACGCCCGACCAGGAGCCGGTCAGCCGGGCGGCCAGGGCGCGCAGGGTGCTCGGTTGCCCACCCTGGCGGACGAAGTCGGGGCCCGGCTCGAAGGTGAGGACCACCCCGGTGAACCGGGCGTCCGCGTCGTCCCACGGCACCACCCGCCGGCCGGACGCCGGATCGTTGACGCACAGGCCGGCCTTCGCCGTCCCCTCGACCGCCACGAAGTGGTTGAAGTCCCAGAACGCGATCAGCGGAAAGGCCGCCGCCGGCAGCTCGTCCAGCTCCACCTTGGCGCCGGCTGCGGTCAGCCCGTACCCGCGCGCGGCGGTCAGGATGGAGACCGCGTTGGAGCCGTCCCGGGACACCCCGCAGGCGACCCGCAGCTCTTCCAGCGGCACGTACCGGCCGTGGTACGCGAGGACCATCGCCAGCGCGGCGGCGCCGCACTCGACGGCCTCCATCTGCAACACCGACGGCACCCGGCGCGGCCGGGCGTGGCTGGCGCCGGTCGGCGCCGCGGTCGCCGGCGCACTCATCGCTGCGCCTTACCGAAGACGAGGTCGATGGGGCTGGAGGAGGCGATGGTGATCGTCGCCTGGGCGAGGGTGTCGGTGTTCACCGCGAATGGCGGGCCGTCGCCGGCCGTCCACGCGTACCGGTCCGTTCCGGGCACCGGCTGGAGGGCGAGGGTGACCATGAGCACCGGCGGTCCGTTGGCGAGCTGGCGGGCGAATGCGCCGCTGCCCGCGACGGTGCGGATCCGGTCGGCCGACAGGGAGTGCTCGGTGACCGCCGTGACCTTCGCGACCAGCTCGCCGTACCGGGCGGCCGCGGCGGTGCTCGGTGCCACGGTGGCCGGCATGCCCACGGTCACCCGCTTGCCGTCGGCGGTCGGCACGAAGGCCTGTGCGATCAGCGCGCCGTCCGACGTCTCCAGGTACGCGATGTCCTGGCCCGGAACGAGCGCGGCACCCTCCTCCGCGGCCAGCGAGAGGATCGTGCCATCGATCGGGGCGACCACCGGGGCCGTATCCGACCCGCGGGATACTTCGCTGACCAGGCCAATCTGCTGTCCCTGGCGAACCTTCGTGCCCGGCGGCGGC
Organism: Pilimelia sp.; assembly: GCA_035634075.1. Taxonomy (GTDB): domain Bacteria; phylum Actinomycetota; class Actinomycetes; order Mycobacteriales; family Micromonosporaceae; genus DASQDS01. The sequence goes on from DASQDS010000026.1 coordinate 10,449, forward strand.
GGCTCCTCCGCCAGGTAGCCGTTCGACGGCGACTCGGCGGTGAACGTGTACGGCTCGCGGACCAGCAGGCCGGCCCCGCTGACCTGGACGCTGATGGTGCTCAGCGCCGCCCAGGCCAGCAGCGACAGGGCGACCACCACGCCGATGCCCAGGCTGATCCAGCCTGTCACCGTCACCACCCGGATGCGCTCGTCGAGCTTCTCCGGACCGGCGTTTCGGGACATCGCCCGGCTGCGGAACAGAGTTTTTGTCATAACTGGTCCTCCCGGATGTCTGGCAGGCCCAACGGCAGCAGGGCGTAGGCGGCGATCTGCGCGGACGCGTCGAGCATGGGCTCGCCGGTCCGGACGAACTGGTACGGCGCTGCGGCGGCCACCGCCCCGCCTGCCACGGCGCGGGCGATCGACGCGCCGGGGCAGGCGTGCGGGCCGGCACCGAAGGCGAGGCCGATGTCGTCATCCGGGTGCGCGCTGCGCAGGTGGGCCAACACCGGCTGACCCTCGGCCACGGTCCTGCCACCCAGTTTGTGCGCGCCGGTGGCCCGCCGACGGACGAAGCGGACGGGCCCCCGGGTCCGCAGCACCCGTTCGACAACCTCCCCCGGGTGCCGCGGACCCGGCCGGCGGACCAACTCGTCCAGGCAGGCGGCCACGAGGGCGGCGGTGGTGTCCAGAGCGGCCAGCACAGTGAGCAGCGCGACCTGCACC
>DASQDS010000027.1:0-1951 GCA_035634075.1 Pilimelia sp.
CGCCGTTGTCGCCGCCCGGGCCGGCCGTCGCGGTACCGGAGCCGCCGTTGCCGCGGCCGCCGCCGCCGTAGTAGCCGTCGCTGGAGCCGCTGGGCTCGGCCGACGGGACCGCGCCGGCGCACGCGGCGCGGGCGTCACCGAGGACGCCGATCGCGTTGCAGGCCACGGTGACCGGCAGCCGGACCGGGAGCACGGCCTGGTTGGCGGTGCCGACGCCGCCGGCGCCGCCGGCGGTCGCGTTCTCCAGGGCGTAGCCGTCCAGCACCGACAGCCCGAGCGGAGCCCGGTCGGTGTGCGGTGCCGCGCTCACGGGCTGACCGAGGGCCAGCGCGGCGAGGACGGTGAATCCGGCTGCGGGCAGACCCGCACCGACGAAGCGCCGCATTCTCGTCATCGTCCAGTTCCTGCCATTTCACGTTGTGGGGGTTTTTATGGCTTTCGTGGCTTTCGTGCGGGAGCTTAGCCGCGACGGGGCGCCAAGGCGCGGGGACACGCGGACGCAAGGACACATAGCCGCTTTCGCCCGAAGCGGTCTTCTAGGGAAGAACGACCCGACCCGGGCCCGGTGATGATCACGGACGGGTGATTCGCGGCGGGGGTCGTACCGTTGGGGCATGGCCACTGAGAACAAGCCCACCGCGCCGGACCTCCCCCGCACCGACGACGAGTGGCGGGTCCGCCTCTCCCCCCAGGAGTTCCGCGTGCTGCGGCAGGCGGGCACGGAGCCGCCGTGGAGCGGGGAGTACGTGTCCACGAAGACCGCGGGCACCTACCACTGCCGGGCGTGCGGCGCCGAACTGTTCGCCAGCGATACGAAGTTCGACTCCGACTGCGGCTGGCCGTCGTTCGACGACGCCATCCCCGGCCGGGTCCGGGAGATCGAGGACCGGTCGCTCGGGATGGCGCGCACCGAGATCCGCTGCGCCCGGTGCGACTCCCACCTCGGGCACGTCTTCCGCGGCGAACGGATGACCGCCAGGAACACCCGGCACTGCGTCAACAGCCTGTCGATCCGGCTGGCGCCGTCGGAGTAGCGCCGCCGCCGGCGTCAGGGCGTCAGGGAGTCAGGGCGTCCGGCCGAGGTACGCCAGCAGCCGGGTCTGCGCGTCGGCGCCCTCGGCGACCGGCACCTCCGGCCCGCATATGTTGGGGCCGCGCAACCCGTCGCCGAGGGTCCGGACGAAGGCGCTGGCCCACTCCACCTCGGCCGGGTCGAGCCGCTCGTCGCCGCCCGTGGCCCGGGCGATGTCCCACGAGTGGATCAGCAGGTCCATACCCTGGAACGTGTCGAGGGTGTCCTCGATCTTCGTCCGGCCGAAGAGCCCGTCGTACTCCCGCCCCGCAAGCTCCGGATCGTCCAGCACCGCCTGCGTGCGGGCCCGGACGGCGGCCCACGCGCCCACCGGGTCGTCGTCGACCGACGGCATCTCGCCCAGCGACAGGCCGACGTACCCGAGCATGTCGCCGTGCGTCGTGACGAGATGCCGCAGCACGTCCCGGGCGGTCCAGCCCGCGCAGGGCGACGGCGACTCCCACCGGTCGGCGGGCACGGCGGCCACCCGCCGGGTCAGTTCCTCGGCCAGGCGGCGGTAGCGATCAGCGATCTCACTCATGGAGCCATCCTGCCGGCGCCCCGGCCGGTCCGCTTGGACAAACGCGACACGCCCCGCGGCATCATGGACCGCATGACCGAGCCGACCGTGCACGTGGCCACCTTCGCGGAGCTGGGCGCCGCCACCCTCTACGCCCTGCTGCGGCTGCGGGTGGACGTCTTCGTGGTCGAGCAGCAGTGCCCGTACCCGGAGCTCGACGGGCGGGACACCGAGCCGGGCACCCGGCACCTCTGGCTCGACGGGCCCGGCGCGGCGCCGGCGGCGTACCTGCGCCTGCTCGCGGACCCCGGCGGGGTGGCCCGCATCGGCCGCGTCGCGGTCGCCGCGGCGGCCCGCGG
>DASQDS010000028.1:0-2480 GCA_035634075.1 Pilimelia sp.
AGCCCGGCCAGCTCGTCCCCGCCGCCGGCGGGCCGCAGGCCGCCGGCCGCGACGACCGCCTCCAGGCCGCCGGAGTGGGCGTGTCCGCCGGCGGGGAACCGCCCGTCGGCCAGCAGGAGCAGGGTGCCCAGCCCCGCGGGCGTCGGGAGCCGCGCGGCCATCAGAAGAGGAAGTAGCGCTGGGCCATCGGCAGCTCGTCCACGGGCTCCGCCTCGATGGCCTCGCCGTCGACGCGGACCGTGAACGTGTCCGGGTCCACCTCGATGCGCGGCGTCGCGTCGTTGAGCGGCAGGTCCGCCTTGCCCCGCCGGCGCACGTCCGCCACCGGGGCCAGCCGCCGCCGGCACGCCAGCCTGTCCGGCAGCAGGGCGTCCAGCGCGGCGGGCGCCACGAACGCGAGGCTGGTGGCCGCCGGCACGCTGCCGTACGCCCCGAACATCGGCCGGGCGAGCACCGGCTGGGGGGTCGGGATGGAGGCGTTCGCGTCGCCCATCTGGCCCCACGCGATCGCGCCGCCCTTGATGACCAGGTGCGGCCGGACGCCGAAGAAGGCCGGCTCCCACAGCACGAGGTCGGCCAGCTTGCCCGGCTCGACCGAGCCGACCTCGCCGTCGATGCCGTGCGCCACGGCCGGGCAGATCGTGTACTTGGCGACGTACCGCCGCGCGCGGGTGTTGTCGGCGCGGCCGTCGCCGGGCAGCGCCCCCCGGCGGGCCTTCATGACGTGCGCGGTCTGCCAGGTGCGCAGGACCACCTCGCCGATCCGGCCCATCGCCTGGGCGTCCGACCCGATGATCGAGATGGCGCCGAGGTCGTGCAGCACGTCCTCCGCGGCCATCGTCGACGGCCGGATGCGGCTCTCGGCGAACGCCAGATCCTCCGGCACGCCGGGGTTGAGGTGGTGGCAGACCATCAGCATGTCCAGGTGCTCGGCCAGGGTGTTGCGGGTGTACGGGCGGGTCGGGTTCGTCGATGAGGGCAGCACGTTGGGCTGCGCGGCCACCGTGATGATGTCCGGCGCGTGGCCGCCCCCGGCGCCCTCGGTGTGGTAGGCGTGGATGGACCGCCCGGCGATGGCGGCGAGCGTGTCCTCGACGAAGCCGGCCTCGTTCAGGGTGTCCGTGTGGATCGCCACCTGGACGCCCGAGGCGTCGGCCACCCGCAGGCAGGCGTCGATGGCGGCCGGGGTGGTGCCCCAGTCCTCATGCAGTTTGAAGCCACCGGCCCCGGCCCGCAGCTGCTCCCACATCGCCTCCTCGGAGACCGTGTTGCCCTTGCCGAGCAGCAACACGTTGACCGGCCACGCGTCCAGCGACTCGAGCATGCGGGCCAGGTGCCAGGCCCCCGGCGTCACCGTGGTGGCCTTGCTGCCCTCCGCCGGGCCGGTGCCGCCGCCGATCAGCGTGGTGATGCCGGCGCCGAGCGCCTCCGGGACGATCTGCGGGCAGATGAAGTGCACGTGGCTGTCGATCGCACCCGCCGTGAGGATGCGGCCGTTGCCGGCGATCACCTCGGTGTTCGGCCCGATCACCAGGTCGGGGTGCACGCCGTCCATGGTGTCGGGGTTGCCGGCCTTGCCGAGCGCGACGATCCGGCCGGCGCGGATGCCCACGTCCGCCTTCACGACGCCCCAGTGGTCGAGCACGACGGCACCGGTGATGACGGTGTCCGGCGTGCCCTCGGCCCGGGTGGCCCGCGCCTGGCCCATCGACTCGCGGATCACCTTGCCGCCGCCGAAGACGGCCTCGTCGCCGTACCCGCAGAAGTCCTCCTCGACCTCGATGAGCAGGTTCGTGTCCGCGAGCCTCAGCCGGTCCCCGGCGGTCGGCCCGTAGAGCGCGGCGTAGCGCCGCCGGTCCAGGCTCGTCACGCCGGCCCCCCGTCCGCATCGCCGGCTGTGTCGTCGAGCGGCCCGGCCGTCTCGCCGCGCAGTCCGGGAACGATCCGGCGGCCCGCGAGCGGCACCAGCGCGACGTCGCGGGGGATGCCCGGCTCGAAGCGCACCGACGTGCCCGCCGGCACCGCGAGGCGGTGCCCGCGCGCGGCGGCCCGGTCGAACTCCAGCGCCGGGTTCGCCTCCGCGAAGTGGTAATGCGACCCGACCTGAACGGGGCGGTCGCCGGTGTTCGTCACGCCGAGCGTGCGGACCGGCCGGCCGGCGTAGAGCTCGATCGGCCCGTCGCCGGGCAGCAGTTCACCGGGGATGACGGGGCCGGTCATGAGATGGGCTCGTGCACGGTGACCAGCTTGGTGCCGTCCGGGAAGGTCGCCTCTACCTGTACCTCGGCGAGCATCTCGGGCACCCCGTCCAGCACGTCGTCCCGGCCCAGGACGTGCCGCCCGGCCTCCATCAGCTCCGCCACGGTCCGCCCGTCCCGGGCCGCCTCCAGCAGGAAGGCGGTGAGCACCGCGGTGGCCTCCGGGTGGTTCAGCCGCAGGCCGCGCTCCCGGCGGCGCCGGGCCACGTCGGCGGCCACATG
>DASQDS010000029.1:0-6191 GCA_035634075.1 Pilimelia sp.
GGGAAGCTGGACACCATCGCGAACGCGAGCAGCGCCACCCCGCCCAGCAGCACCAGGCCCGGCATCGGCAGGTCGATCAGCACGGCGACGGCCAGCACGGCGGCCGCCATCGTGGTGGGCACCCCGCAGAAGAACGTGCCGTCCTTGGGTGAGACGTTGAACCGCGCCAGCCGGATCGCGGCGCAACCCGCCACGAGCGCGCTGGCGACCCCCGCCGCGGCGGGCGGCACGCTGCCGGCGAGCGAGGCGTAGACCACGACGGGGGCGGCCAGGCCGAACGAGCACATGTCGGCCAGCGAATCCATCTGCGCGCCGAACGGGCTGGAGACGCCGAGCTTGCGGGCGAGCACGCCGTCGAGCCCGTCGAACACCACGCAGGCGATCAGGCACACGGCCGCGGTGCGGACCTCGCCCTGCATGGCGAGGAAGATGGCGATCATGCCCAGGCCGAGGCTGGCCAGCGTGCACGCGTTCACCAGCGCGAACTTGGCGCGCCGGGCCGGCGTCCGCTCGCCCGGCAGCAGCGGGATGGCCATCCCGCTGCCGGCGGTGACGGCGGGCGGCGCGGGCACCGCGGGGCTCAGCGGGGCGACGGCCGCGACGTGGGCGGACGTCAGGGCACCACGGCGGGAGACCTCGTCGCGGTGCCCGACGGCGTCGACGCGCCGGCCCGCGATGTAACCGTCGGTGACCAGGAACGGCCCCGAGCCACCGGCCTCTCGCCGGCGCCGGCCGACCCGCTCCGACAGCACCCGGCGGGCCAGGCTGCCGCTGCGGCGAAGGCTGCCCGCCCAGCGGCGCCCTCCCGGGCGGGGGCTGTCCGTCGCACGACGCCGACGCCAGGGGGTTCTCGGCACGTATCCCTCCATCACGGGGTGACTCGTCGGCACCGGCGGCCCGGTCCGAACTATGGGGTGACTACCGGCCGGATCGCGGCATAACACCATCGCACAGGAGCACATCGGTTGGCGATAGCGGCGGCGGGAATGGTCTCTCCGGTGGGCTTGCGCCCTGGACGCCCCGAGGACGTCGTATTCGCTACGTCGAAGTGGCGCTGTCTGAAGGCCACCGTCGTCAGGAGTCTCGCTTCGTCAGGAGTCTCGTCCGCTCCGCCCCAGTATACCTCGCCGCGCATCCACCCTGATCTACCTGTGAGCTGATTATCTCGTACGGGTATTATTCCCGTCTTTCGAGCCGAGCTAGGGCGATGCCCGCGATGTAGCTCAATCGGCGCGTCGCGGCCTCGGCCGGCGGCAGCCAGGCGACACCGGCGGTGGAGCCGCCCGCCGCCTCGGCGACCGCCAGCTCGGCCGGCTCGTCCACCGCCACCCGATAGAGGGCGCCGACGACGTGGAAGTCGATCGGGCGGCCCTCCGGCCCCAGCGCGCCCGGCAGGTGGCGGTGCGCGACTGCCAGCAGCCCGGTCACCCGACCCGCCTGGCCGGTCTCCTCCGCGATCTCCCGCAGCAGGCCGGCAGCCGGCTGCTCGCCGTGGTCGGTGCCGCCGCCCGGCAGGTGCCACTCGCCCGCCCCCGGGTAACCGTCCGCGATCTGCGCCAGCAGGACGCGGCCCGCGGGGTCGGTCACCAGGCCGTACGCGCCGAAGCGTTGCATCCGGTCAGCGGCCGGGGCGGCGGGGGCGGCGGGGCGACCGCCGGCCGGGGCCGGCGCGGTGAACGCGGCCGGCGGCAGGCCGAGCACCTCTGCCGTGAACGGCGCCAGGGGCAGGTCGGGGAGCCCTGCGACGGGCGCCCAGCCCGGGCCGTCCGGCGGGGCGGGCGATCCGGCGCGCGGGCCGAGGTCGTAGACGATCCGGTCGACGTGCAGGGCGACGCCGGCCGCCGGCAGCGCCACGACGTCCGACACGACGGCCCGCAGCCCGGTCACCTCGACATCGAAGCCGGCAGACCCGGCGGTGGAGCCGGTGATCCCCCGGAGCACCGTCGCCGCCGGGTCCTCCGCGTGCCCCACCGGGCCGCCCGGGAGCTGCCAGCGGCCGGCCAGGCCGTCGGCCGCCGGGGAGCGGGCGAGGAGCACGCGGTCGCCGACCCGGCACACGCCGTACGCGTCGATGCGCCGCTGTTTCTCCATGCCCTGATCATCGCCCGTCTTCCGGGCGACGCGTGTCAGTGCAGCCTGGCGGCGGCGATGGCCTCGGCGGTGACCTCCGTCAGCCCGTCCGGCGGCAGGGCGGCCAGCTCCTCCGGCGCGAGCCAGCGGGCCTCGCAGGTAGAGCCGCCGACGTCGGTGACGGCGACCGGCACAGGCCGGTCCACCGCCACCCGGTAGAAGGCGCGCACGCCGTGCCAGTCGATCGGGTAGCCCTCGGGCCCCAGCGACGCCGCGTCCCGGTGACTCGCCACCCCCAGCAGCTCGACCAGCCGGCCGTGCTGCCCGGTCTCCTCGGCGAGCTCCCGGATGAGGGCGGCCCCGGGCTGCTCGCCGTAGTCCGTGCCGCCGCCCGGCAGGTGCCAGCGGCCGGCGCCGGGGTAGCCGTCGGCCACCCGGGTGAGCAGCACCCGGCCCTCGGGGTCGGTGGCGACCGCGTACGCCGCGAAGCGCTGCGCCCGATGCAGCCCATCCGGCCCCGGGACCGCGTGGAACGACGGGAAGTCCGGCGGCTCCTCCGGGCGCAGGTCGACCGGCCCGGGTGGGATGCCGAGCACCGTCGCGGTGAAGGGCCGCAGCGTCAGGGCCGCCGCCTCCTCGCCGGTGTGCCAGCGCGCCAGGTCGGTGGGCTGGCCGACCCGGTCGCACAGCGTGCCGCCCCGGATGGTCACCTCGTAGAGCAGCCGGTCGGTGTGGATCGTGATCCCTCGGTGGGGCAGCGTCCGCATGTCGGCGAGCACGTCCCGCAGGCCGGTCACCGTGACGGAGAGCCCGGTCTCAGCGGCGGTCTCCCGAACGACGGTGTGGTTCGGGTCCTCGCCATGATCGACGGCGCCGCCGGGCAGCGACCAGACGCCGGGCGTGCCCGCGTGCGTGGACGCCCGGACCAGGAGGAACCGACCGTCGCGGTCGGTGCAGATGGCGTACGCCGCGATCCTGCGAAGCGGTTCCAGCGCGGGGGTCACGGGCGGCATTCTGCCCGGATTCTGGCACATGCCCGCCGGCACTGTCGGATTGCTGACACTCCAACCACCCCCGCGGGTCAGGCCCGGCCCGCCGCCGCGGGCGTGGCTCGGGGGAGCGTACGGGTCCGGCAGTCAGGGCAGGATCGGGGCGGTCACCGAGGTCGCCGGGCGGCCATCGGCGGACCGTTGAGGCATGACCGAGCACCCGTACCCGACCGGACCCACCACCCCGCCGTACAAGCAGCTGCGCCGCACCCGCGACGACCGGATGGTCGCCGGCGTGTGTGGCGGCGTCGGCCGCTACGCGAACGTCGACCCCAACGCCGTCCGCGTCCTGTTCGCCGTCATCGCGCTGCTGACCGCCGGCGTCGCCGCGCTGGCGTACCCGATCGCCTGGTTCCTGATGCCCGAGGAGCCGGCGGGCCAGGTGCCGGGCTGGCCGACCGCGCCGCCGCCCGGCCGGTGACCCAGCGTGCGCAGAAGGGCCGGCCTACTCCCACTCGATGGTGCCCGGAGGCTTGCTGGTCACGTCGAGGACGACGCGGTTCACCTCGGGCACCTCGTTGGTGATGCGGGTGGAGATGCGGGCGAGCACGTCGAACGGCAGGCGCGACCAGTCCGCCGTCATCGCGTCCTCGCTCGACACCGGCCGCAGCACCACGGGGTGCCCGTACGTGCGGCCGTCGCCCTGCACGCCGACGCTGCGCACGTCGGCGAGCAGCACGACGGGGAACTGCCAGACGTCGCGGTCCAGGCCGGCCCCGGTGAGCTCCTCCCGGGCGATCAGGTCGGCGGCGCGCAGGAGGGCCAGCCGCGGCGCGTCCACCGCGCCGATGATCCGGATGGCGAGGCCGGGGCCGGGGAACGGGTGCCGCCAGACCATCGCCTCCGGCAGGCCGAGCGCGGCGCCGAGCGCCCGCACCTCGTCCTTGAACAACGTCCGCAGTGGCTCGACCAGGGAGAACTTGAGGTCCTCGGGCAGCCCGCCGACGTTGTGGTGTGACTTGATGTTGGCGGTCCCGGTGCCGCCGCCAGACTCCACCACGTCGGGGTAGAGCGTGCCCTGGACGAGGAACTCGACGTGCCGCTCGGCGTCGACCTCACGGGCCGCGGCCTCGAACACCCGGATGAACTCCCGGCCGATGATTTTGCGCTTCTGCTCCGGGTCCGTCACCCCGGCGAGCGCGCCGAGGAACCGGTCGGCCGCCTCCACCACCTTCAGCCGGATGCCGGTGGCGGCCACGTAGTCCTTCTCGACCTGCTCGGCCTCGCCGGCGCGCAGCAGCCCGTGGTCGACGAAGACGCAGGTGAGCTGGTCGCCGACCGCACGGTGCACGAGCGCGGCGGCGACCGCCGAATCCACGCCGCCGGACAGGCCGCAGATGACCTGCTTGTCGCCGACCTGGGCGCGGATCGCGGCGACCTGCTCATCGATGATGTTGGCACTGTTCCAGGTCGGTTCGATGCCGGCGATGTCGTACAGGAACCGGCGCAGCAGCTCCTGCCCCTTGGCGGTGTGCGCCACCTCGGGGTGGAACTGCACGCCCGCCCGGCGACCGGCCACGTCCTCGAACGCGGCCACCGGCGCGCCGGCGGAGCTGGCCGTGACGGCGAAGCCGGCCGGCGCCTCCGCGACGGAGTCGCCGTGGCTCATCCACACGGGCAGCTCCGGCGGCAGCTCCCGGAGCAGCACGCCGGCGTCGGGGGCGACGCGCAGTGGGGTGCCGCCGAACTCGCGCATGCCGGTGTGCGCCACGCGGCCGCCGAGCGCCTGGGCCATCGCCTGGAAGCCGTAGCAGATGCCGAACACCGGCACCCCGGCGTCGAAGAGCTTCGGGTCGACCTGCGGGGCGCCGGGCTCGTACACGCTGGCCGGCCCACCCGAAAGGATGATCGCGGCCGGGTCCTTGGCGACCATCTCGGGGACCGGCATCGAGTGCGGCACGATCTCCGAGTAGACGTTCGCCTCGCGCACCCGGCGGGCGATGAGCTGGGCGTACTGGGCGCCGAAGTCCACCACCAGGACCGGCCTCGGGGTCGTCATGCGCGCCAGCCTACCGACCGGTGTGATCTTGCCGGCAGCCGCTCGACTCCCCGGCGGCGGCCATCCGGCGCCAGCGGCGCGGCAACTCGTCGCCGGGCGGGGAGTCACCGGCACCGCCAGACGACCGCGTGGGCGCGCTCGCCGGCGGCGCCGGCCTCCCGGGCCTCCCCCGCGAGCAGGCGGCCGTCCGCGCTCATCGCGTTCACCCGGTGCTCACCGGCACCGGCGACCGTGGGCAGCCCGAGCCTGCGCCCGTCGGGCAGGAACAGCGCCGCCGCGCCCGGTCGGGCGGGGTCACTGCCCACCCACCGGACCCCGTCGCCGACGGGCGTCGTCGCCTCGGCGTCGGGCAGCGCGCGGAAGCCCCCCGTCGACAGGTCGAGCAGCATGCCGCGCGAGCGGTGCGGCTGCCGGTCCCGCTGGCGGCCCGACTGGTGGACGATCGCCACGCCGGCCACCCACCCGTCGCCGGCGCCGGTCGGCTCGAAGCCGTCGGCCGGCTCGCCCTCCACCGTCGGCACGGGCAGCTGCCGGCCCGACCCGTCGGGGGCCCACCGGTAAGCCCGGGCTTCCGCGGCGGCGGAACCGCGGGCGGCGCGGTGCACCACGCCGACGATGCCCCCGTCCGGCGTCACCGCCACCACCTCACCACCCACCGCGCCGGCCGGCAGCGGCAGTTCCGCCGGCAGCTCGTCGGGCGACCGCCACACCACCGGTTGGACGGTGCCGCGCACGGACTGGCCGCCGCCGATCAGCCCGGTCGGGCCGATCGCCCGCGCCACCGCGTCGAGCCCGGGCAGCGTGTCCACCCGCCCGTCCCGGTACACCAGGCCGATCCGCCGGCCCTCCTTGTCCTTGCCCCCGCCCACGGCGACGCCCCGCGCGTCGACCGCCCACAGGGCACCGCTGAGGCCGAGGTCGTCGACGACCCCCGGCACGCCGTCGGCCCAGATCAGTTGCCGTCGGGCGGCGCCGGTGAAGCTGGTGCCGAGGAGGTACCGCCCGGCCGGGTCCATGGCGTCGACCCGGCCGGTCTCGCCCGGGCGCTCGCCCGGCAGGCGCCGGACGGTGCA
>DASQDS010000030.1:0-2924 GCA_035634075.1 Pilimelia sp.
CGTCGCACTGGCAGAATCGCCAGGGTTCTCGCGGTGGCGCTGCGCTGGGAGGTCAGTGCGGAGCGGCGTGCGGGTTGCCCGCGCTGACCCGGCGCGGCACGAACGCCGTCGGGACGAGCAGGGCCAGCAGGGCGCCGGTCACGAACAGGAACGCATCCGGGTAGCCGGCGATCAGGCCCGATCGGGTGGTCAGGTCCCCCCCGACGGCGGTCAGCATGGCCACGCCGAGGGCTGCGCCGACCTCGTGGCCGGTCATCATCAGCCCGGACGCGAGCCCTGACAGGTTGTGCGGCACGTCGCTCATCGCGGCGACCGAGATGGCCACGAACATCGGCCCGACGCCGATTCCAAGCAGGGCGAATCCGGGCAGGACGCCGGTGAGATAGCTGGCGTCGCCGTCGATGCGGCTGAGCATCAGCGCGCCGGTGGCTGCGATGACCAGGCCGGCGGCGATCAGGCCGCGTGGTCCGACCGTGGGCAGCAGTTCCGAGGCGACTGCCGCGCTCGCGGTGATGACCGCGGCGAGCGGGAGGAACTGCAGTCCGGCCACCACCGGTGAGGATCCGAGGACCTGCTGCAGGAACAGCGAGGTGAGGAAGATGGCGCCCACCACCGCGCCGGTCACTCCGGCCATCACGGCCGAGGCCGAGATCAGCGACCGGACCCGCCAGGTGCGCGGCGGCACCAGCGGTTCGCGGACGCGCCGCTCCAGCATGGCAAACACCGCCAGCAGGACGGCCGAGAGGGCGAAAGCCGACACCGTCACCGGTGACGACCACCCACGCGAGGTGACTCCCTCGATGGCGTAAACCAGGGCGACCAGCCCGGCCACGGCGGTCACCGCCCCGGGGATGTCCAGGCGCCGCGCCGCCGCCGGCCGGCGAACGCCGGCGGCAACGGTCCGCCGGGTGAGCGCGAAAGTCAGCACGCCGATCGGGACGTTGATGAAGAAGACGGCCCGCCAGTCGAAGGCGCTGGTCAGGATGCCGCCGAACAGCACGCCCGCGGCGATGCCCATGCTGGCGACGGTCCCCCAGACGGCGAGCGCGGTCGCCCGCTGCCGACCGGCGTAGCTACTCATCACGATCGACATCGCCGCCGGGGTGAGTATCGCCGCCCCGGTGCCCTGGGCCGCCCGCGCGGCGATGAGCATCAGCGCCGACCCGGCGAGGCCACTGACCAACGACGCAATGGTGAACACCGCCAGCCCGGTGAGGAACATCCGGCGCCGGTCGAAGAGGTCAGCCAACCGGCCACCGAGCAGCAGGAACCCGCCGCTGAACAGCACGTAGGCGCTGACCGCCCACTGGTACTGGCCCGAGCTCAGGCTCAGCGACCTGCCGATGCTGGGCAGCGCGACGTTCACCACGCTGACGTCGAGGACGACCATGAACTGCGCGGCCAACATCACTGCGAGCACGGTCCACGGGCGCCGCTGCTCCGCGGCGGTGTGGGGCGGGGATCCCGCCGTGATGACATTGGTGGACATGGGGAACCTCCAGGTTCTCGACGCGGAGCCGGTTCGGCTGGCGTCGAGACTGTCGGTCCCGGTGTGGTCGTCGCACCGGTGGAAGTCCCAGGGTTGCCAGCAACGGCGGCACGACGTGAGGCGGCCGGGGAACCTGGCTGTTTCACCGGTGCGAGGACCGGGGCGTGGTTCCTAGCGTGGCTGCGACACCAAACCGCTGAAGGAGTCCGCCATGCAGGTCGCCATCCTGTTGTTCGACCGGTTCACCGCCCTCGACGCGGTCGGCCCCTACGAGGTGCTCAGCCGCCTGCCCGGCGCGAGCGCCGTGTTCGTCGGTGAGAAGCCGGGCGAGGTGCGCACCGACGTCGACACCCTGGGACTGACCGTCGACGCCACCCTGGCCGAGGTGACCCGTCCGGACATCGTCCTGGTGCCCGGCGGCATCGGGCAACAGCAGCACATGCTCGACGGACCCATCCACGAGTGGCTGCGCGCGGTCGACGCCACCACCACGTGGACCACCGCGGTATGCACCGGGTCGCTGATCCTCGCCGCGGCAGGGCTGCTGCGGGGACGCCGGGCGACCAGCCACTGGGTCCGGCGACAGGACCTCGCCGACCATGGCGCCACCCCGGTGAGCGATCGGGTGGTCTTCGACGGGAAGTACGTCACCGGCGCCGGCGTCTCCGCCGGCATCGACATGGCCCTCACCCTGGTCGACCGGATGGCAGGAGAGCAGGCCGCCCGGGCCATCCAGTGCGGCATCGAGTACGACCCGCACCCGCCGTACGACGCCGGCGACCCGGCCAAGGTCGACCCGGCCATCGTCGCCGGCCTGCTCGCGTACAAAGACATCATCTTCTGACCGGCGGCAGCGAACAGGAGGAACAACCGTGAAGCCTCCCGGGAACGACTGCCTCGACGTCCTCGTCGTCGGCGCCGGCCAGAGTGGGCTGGCCGTCGCCTGGCACCTGGCCCGCGACGGATCGCGCTTCGTCGTCGTCGACGCGGCCACCGAGCTCGGCCACGCCTGGCGCGGCCGCTGGGACTCCCTGCGACTGTTCTCACCCAGCCAGTACGACGGGCTACCCGGAATGGACTTCCCGGCCCCGACCGACACCTACCCCACCAAGGACCAGGTCGCCGACTACCTGGCCGCCTACGCCGCGACATTCGACCTGCCCGTGCTGCTGAACTGCAGGGTGATTCGGCTCGAACGCCTCGATGACCGGTTCGCCGTGCACACCAGCCAGGGAACGCTGCGGGCCCGGCAGGTCGTCATCGCCACCGGCGCCTTCCAACAGCCGGTGATACCGCCGCTGGCGACCGGGCTACCGCACACCGTGGTGCAGCTGCACAGCGCGGACTACCGCAACCCGACGCAGCTGCCCGACGGTCCGGTCGTCGTGGTCGGGGCGGGCAACTCCGGGCTGCAGATCGCGGCGGAGCTCGCCGA
>DASQDS010000031.1:0-5852 GCA_035634075.1 Pilimelia sp.
GATCGTCACGGCCGTCCTGGATCTGCTCACTGACGGGACGACGGTCGACGCGCTCAGCATCGAGGCCGTCGCCGCCCGGGCGGGGGTGGGCAAGGCGACGATCTACCGGCGTTGGTCCAACAAGGAGGCGCTGGTCCTGCACGCCATCCGTTCGCTGAAGGGCGACGCTCCCCACGCCGCCGGCCACTCGGTGCGGGAGGACCTGATCTCGCTGCTCACGTTCATGGGCCGCCCGCACGAGGGCCGCGCGCTGCGGATCCTGCCCTGCCTGATCTCCGAGGTGCACCGCAGCCCGGCCCAGCACCGGCTCTACCAGGAGCTGATCGAGCCGCGCCGCGAGGTCATGCGGGAGGTGCTGCGGCGCGGCATCGACACCGGCGAGATCCGGCCGGACGTCGACATCGAGGTGACCGTGGCGCTGCTCGCCGCGCCCATCCTGGTGCAGAAGGTGCTGCGGTGGAACCCTGCTTTGGGCGATCCGGGCCTGCCCGCGCGGGTTGTCGACATGGTGCTCGGCGGTGCCGGTCCGCACTGACCTGTTGCCCCGTCGGACCACATCGGACTCCTGCATCTGGAGATGCGGGCGGTGATGTGCTTCCATCGCAGCGGAGACGTCGATGCGCTGCGTCGGGTCTACGTGCGGGATCAGGAAGTGCCGGGGGTGTCGGAAGGTGGGCAAGCCGTACGCATGGACGCACCTGGCGTCCACATCGGTACCTGTGGGGGCGCCCGTGCCCTCGCTGGTGCGGTGGGGGTTGTCGAGCGACGCGGACCTGGTGTTCCGCACGCTGGTGACCATGGGCCCGCGCAGCGCGGGCGGCCTCGGCGTGGACCTGGGCCTGGCCGCCCGTCGGGTCCGCGACGCGCTCGCCGAGCTGCGGGCGGTCGACGCGGCGGTCCCCACTCGGGACCGGACCGCCGGCCGGCCGGGCATCTGGCTGGCGCGCCCGGCCGGGGACGTGGTGGCCGCGCTGCGGGCCCGGCGGTTCCGCCCGGTCGATCCGGAGCTCCAGGTCCGGCATTACCAGGAGGTCGTTCGGTCCCTGGCGCACCAGAGGCGGGCGAGCGGGCGGACGTACTCGGGGCCCGTGCCGTCGGCCACGCCGGACCACCTGCTGGGCGACGGCGTGCGCTACTTCGCCACGCGGGACGGGTCCCGCCGCCGGCTCGCCGAGCTGGTCGCCCTGGAGCGGCACGAGCACCTGGCCATCAACCCCGAGCAGGCGTTCGAGGTGGCGTCCGTTCGGGCGGCGAACCCGCTGGACGTACAACTCCTCGAGCGTGGTGTCCAGCTGCGGGTCCTGGGCGTGCCGCCGGCCGACCGGGACGCGTTGCGCGGCGACCTCGCGCTGCTGGACCGGCCCGGGTGCGCCTACCGCGAGGCGCCCGCCGTACCGATGAAATTGATCGTCATCGACCACCGGGTGGCCATCTTCCCCGCCGACCCGCGCGATCCCGACCGCGGCTACCTGGAGGTCAGCCAGCCGGCCATGGTGCGCACGCTCGTATCCATGTTCGACCAGCGCTGGGCCGCCGCCTCGGACCCGCGCCGGCACGCCGTGCCCGGCGGTGAGCTGACCCGCCGGGAGCGGCATCTGGTGGCGCTGCTGGCGCAGGGGCACACGGACGCCACCGCGGCTCGCCGCCTGCAGATCAGCGCCCGCTCGGTCACCAACATCATGCGCAGCCTGATGGACCGGTTCGGCGCCGAGAACAGGTTCCAGCTGGGCCTGGCGCTCGGCGCGCTGGACGCGGCCCGCCCGCCGTCCCTCCCATCCACCGCCACCACCACCTACAACGAGGAAGTTTGATGCGTCGCCACCTCTGGACCGCTCCTGCCGCGCTCGCGGCCACCCTGCTGCTCGCCGTGACCGTGGCGCCGGCCGCCACGGCGGACGAGGGCGACGATCCCCCTGCCGTTCCGCGGCCCGCGGTGACCCTGCGGATGGAGTCGGTGTGGCCCCATCAGCAGATCTGTACGAAGGGCGAGTTCACCACCTACTCCGCCGAGCGGCCACGCGCCAGCGCGGGCGTGCGTGTCGAGCTCTCCCTGACGGGCCGGATCGGCCCCTGCACGGGGGAGTCGGCGGCGGGCGCCGCGTACGACTTCGTGCACTACTCCGGCCCGGATGGCGTCCTCCTGGGGTCGGGCACGCCGCTCGGCGCCCGCCAGGGCTTCACCAGCTTCCAGGGGCGGTATACCGGCGTCGGCAGCCAGTGGGCGCTGTGCCTGATCGACTACGCCCACGGCACGGCGGTCCGGGTGGAGGTGTCGAAGGTCGCCTGCCTGGCGGTGGAGACGGAGGCCGGCTCGGGCCGGTCCGTGGTGCGACAGATCCCGGTGACCGATCCCCGGGTGATGGTGCCGGTGCGCAAGTGGCGCTTTCCGACCGAGGAGCAGAACGGCTTCTGCGGCAACTGCCTCTGAGCCCGCCGACTCGGCGGGCGGTTGCGTCCCGGCACCGTAGGGCGATCCGGGCACGGTAGCGTGTCGCGCGCGGAGCGCCCCGGCCCGGCCGTTAGGGTGTCGAACGTACGTACGGCGGTCCGGGGAGGTGCGAGCGTGCGCGTGCTCGGTGTCGACCCGGGCCTGACCCGCTGTGGCGTCGGTGTGGTCGAGGGGGTGCCCGGGCGGCCCTGCGACCTGGTGGCGTATTCCGTCGTGCGCACCGACCCGGCCGACGACCTCGCACTGCGGCTGCTGGGGCTGGACCGGGCGCTGGCCGGGCTGCTGGCCGAGCACCGGCCGGAGTCCGTCGCGGTGGAGCGGGTCTTCAGCCAGCACAACGTCCGCACCGTCATGGGCACCGCGCAGGCGGGCGCGGTGGCTGTGTTGGCGGCGGCGCGTGCCGGGCTGCCCGTGATGATGTATACGCCCAGTGAGGTCAAGGCCGCCGTGACCGGGTCGGGGCGGGCCGACAAGGCCCAGATGACCACCATGGTGACCCGGCTGCTGCGGCTGGCCGAGCCGCCCCGGCCGGCGGACGCCGCCGACGCGTTGGCCCTGGCCATCTGCCACGTGTGGCGCGGCGGCACCCGGGCCCGACTCGCCGCGGCGGCGGCCCGGCCCGATCGACGAGGAGAGTCGCTGTCATGATCGCCAGCGTGCGGGGCCGGGTGGCGGCCGTGTCGCCCGACCACGCGGTGATCGAGGTCGGCGGGCTGGGCCTGGCCGTGCAGTGCGCCCCCGGCACACTCGCCACCCTGCGTACGGGAGAGCAGGCGCGGCTGGCGACCACCCTGGTGGTCCGGGAGGATTCCCTGACCTTGTACGGCTTCGCCGACGACGACGCCAAGCAGCTGTTCGAGCTGTTGCAGACCGCCAGCGGCGTGGGCCCGAGGTTGGCCCAGGCGGTGCTCGCCGTGCATTCGCCGGAGGCGGTGCGCACGGCCATCGCCACCGGCGACACCGCGACTCTGACCCGCGTGCCGGGCATCGGCAAGAAGGGCGCCGAGCGGCTGGTGCTGGAGCTGCGTGACCGCGTCGGTGTCGCGGGGCCGGCCGACGGCTCCGGGGGCCTGCTCGCCGGCGGGTGGCAGGACCAGGTCCGCCAGGGGCTGGTCGGGTTGGGCTGGACGGCCGGGCAGGCGGACGCGGCGGTGGCGGCCGTCGCGGAGACGGTGGACGGCCCGCCGCCGCCGGTGCCGGTCCTGTTGCGGCACGCGATCCGCCTGCTGGGCAAGGCGCGATGACCGCCGGCGACGGCGGCGTCGTCTCCGCGTACGCCGACGCGGCCGAGCGGGACGCGGAGGCCAGCGTCCGGCCGCGCCGGCTGGCCGAATTCGTCGGGCAGCACCGGGTACGGGAGCAGCTCGAACTGCTGCTGCACAGCGCGCTGCGGCGCGCCGCCCCGCCGGACCACATCCTGTTGTCGGGTTCCCCGGGCCTGGGCAAGACCACGCTGGCCAACATCGTCGCGGCGGAGCTGGGCGCCGGCTTGCGGCTGACCAGCGGTCCCGCGATCGAGCGGTCCGGCGACCTGGCCGCCGTGCTGACCAGCCTCGGCACCGGCGACGTGCTGTTCATCGACGAGAGCCACCGGATGGCGAAGCCGGCGGAGGAGCTGCTCTACAGCGCCATGGAGGATTTCCGGGTCGACGTCATGGTCGGCAAGGGGCCCGGTGCGACCGCCATCCCGCTGGACGTCGAACCGTTCACCCTCGTCGGTGCCACCACGCGGGCCGGCCTGCTGACCGGCCCGATGCGCGACAGGTTCGGCTTCGTCGCGCACCTCGACTTCTACGACCCGCCGGAGCTGGAGCAGGTGGTCCTGCGGGCGGCCCGGATCATCGGTGTCGCCGCCACCCCGGACGGCGCCGCAGAGATCGCCGGTCGCTCGCGCGGCACGCCGCGCATCGCGAACCGCCTGCTGCGCCGGGTCCGCGACTTCGCCGAGGTCCGCGGCGACGGCGTGGTCACGCTGGCCGCGGCCCGCGCCGCGCTGCGGGTGTACGACGTCGACGAGCTGGGCCTGGACCGGCTGGACCGGGCGGTGCTGTCGGCGCTCGTCGAGTCCTTCGGCGGCGGGCCGGTCGGCCTCTCCACGCTCGCCGTCGCGGTGGGGGAGCAGCCCGACACGGTGGAGGAGGTGTGCGAGCCGTTCCTCGTGCGGGCCGGGCTGCTCGCCCGGACTCCCCGCGGGCGGGTCGCGACGCCAGCGGCGTGGCACCACCTCGGCCGCCGCCCGCCACCCACGCAGGCCGGGCTTTTCGCGGCGGACCCGCCCGGGGGGTCGGCGCCGTGATCTGCGAGCTGCTGCCGGGAAGGATTCCCACGGCCGCGTTTTCTGTGCCCTGTTCGGCGATCTCAGCCTCAGGGACTAGACTCGCCGCGGTCCGTCCGGGACGTTAGGTTTCGCCTCCGCCGGCACGCAGGTGCCCGGTGGGGCTGATTGGAAGGTCGTCATCGTGTCCATCGCAGCCCAGTCGGGGGGCGGCGGCAGCCTGGTCCCGCTGCTCATGATCATCCTGCTCTTCGGGGTCATGTACTTCCTGATGATCCGCCCCCAGCAGCGCCGGCGACGCGAGGCGGAGCAGCTGCAGGCGCGCCTCAGCCCCGGTGACGAAGTGGTTACGATCGGCGGTCTGCACGGCACGATCGTGGCCGTGGATGACGAGGTCGCTACGCTGGAAATCTCGCCCGGCGTGCACGCGCGCTACGCGCGCCCGGCGATCGCCCGGGTCCTCAACCAGGCCGCCACGGCGCCACTGGCTGACGGGGTCGTGGATTCGGGCGATACGAAGGACTGAGTCGGCCGGCCGCCGCCCGGGTCGGGGTGGGTGGCCGATCGACGGTGTTGAATAATCACGCCGGTGCGCCGCGCGCCGGCGCCGCATAGCTTCCCGCCGGTCCCACCCTCCGGCGGGCTCCACCGCCGCGCGAGCCCGTGCGGCCCGCTGAACCAGGAGACGCGACAGCCGTGGCACCACCTCAGGGACAGATGCGCCCCGGGCGGCAGCTTGCCGTGCTCGGCCTCCTCTTCGCCATCCTCTACGGGCTGGTGTTCTTCGCCGGCACCTCCGACATGAGCCTGACCGAGCGGCTCAAGCCGCAGCTCGGCCTGGACCTCGTGGGCGGCAGCCGGGTGACGCTCGAGGCGTCGACGCTCGAGGGCAACCGCGCGCCCTCGGAGGAGTCGCTGGAGGAAGCGCGCAACATCATCCAGAGCCGGGTGGACGCGCAGGGCGTCGCCGAGGCCGAGGTGGTCATCGAGGGCAACCGCAACATCGTCATCTCCAAGCCGGGCGACTCCACGGGCTCGGACGCCCTGCGGCAGATCGGCACGGCGGCGGAGCTGCGCTTCCGCAAGGTGCTGAAGATGACCGACGGCAGCGGTGGGGCCCAGCCGGCC
>DASQDS010000032.1:0-3514 GCA_035634075.1 Pilimelia sp.
GGTGAACCGGAAGTCCAGCGCCCAGCAACCGTCGCCCATGACCCGGACCGTCATGCAACGCCGTTCCCGTAGCACCTGAGCGCCGTGCGCATGTTCCCACGACAGCTCCTGCGCCAACCGGTGCGGGCTCCTGGTGAGCCACTCGAGGTGCCGTTGTCGACCATGGTTGGCCAGCCAGCACGGTCCGCGCCCGGGCATCCAGGTACGTCCACCCCAGAAGTTGCCGGTACCCAGGTCCGCGATGGCCACCCCGGCACCGAGGTGGTGCGGGTGGTCGGCCGGTCCGCTTTCGGTGACGGCGGTCCCGGCCAGCGTGCGTACGGGGTGCAGGTGCGGCCGGGGCGAGACCGCGGCCGGCAGGTCGGGCGCGACGCAGTACCGGGCGACAGCCACGGTGCCGCAGCTCAGCTCGACCTCCGTGGCGGCGTCCGGCGCCTCGTCGATCATCACTTCTGGCGGGCCCGCCACTTGGTGTGCGCCTCGTTGAGCAGAGCCGCCAACCTGGCCAGGAAGTTCTCCACCGTCTCCTGGCCGAGCAGCACCTTCTGGTAGATCGGCTCGAGGTCGGCCTTCACGTTGGCGTTGAATTCCGGCAGGAAGTACGGCAGTGGTACGACCTTGGTCTTCGGATCGCTGAGGATGGCCAGCGCCTTGCCGGCCGGGGTCTCGGAGATCCAGGCCTCGTCCCGTACCGCCGTGTTCGCGGGCAGCTCGCCGGTGTTGCGCGTCCAGTAGCTGTTCTGCGCCGCGGAGCCGACGAACGCGGCGAAACGGCGCGCGGCGTCGCGGTGCTTGCCGGAGGCGAAGACCGCGACGCCGCCGACCGGGTTCGAGGCGATCGTGTACGTGCCGGTGGCCGGGCTGGGCGGCAACGGCGCGAAGCCGACGTTGTCGGCGCCGAACGCCTTGACATGGTCCTGGTACGAGCCGAGATTGTGGTGCATCATGCCGATCGAGCCGCCGACGAACTGGGCGACCATCTTGGGGAAGTCGTTGTTCACGTCGGCCTTCGGCGTCTGCTTGTCGTACAGCGCGACGATCTTCTTCAACGCCTCGACGTTGCGCGGATCGTCGACCGTGGACTTGCCGGCCTCGTCGAAGATCGTGGTGATGCCGGAGTAGGCGTACATCTCCGCGATGAATTGGAAACTGGAGCCGGCGCCGCCGCGGATCGTGAATCCGTAGCGGTTCCTGCTGCTGTCGGTCAGCTTCCGGGCCGCGGCGAAGAACGCGTCCCACGTGGCCGGCGCCGCGACGCCCTCCTTGGTGAACCAGTCCTTGCGATACCAGATGGTGTCCATGTTGCCGGTCTGCGGCACGATGTACAGCTTGTTGTCCGGCACGGTGTTGCGCAGCGTCTCCACGAAGCCGGGCACCAGCTTGCCGTTCAGCTCAGGGGACCCGGCGACCAGGTCGTCCAGCGGCACGAGGGCTTTCTGGGCGGCCAACTCGGCCACGTAGGCGGTGGACACGCCGCCCACGTCGGGCAGCCCGCCGGCGGCGACCGCGGTGTTGTACTTCTGCTGCGCCTGGGCGATCGGGATACCCACGTACTTCACCCGGATGGTGGGATTCGCCTGCTGGAACTCGGCGATGATGTGCTCCCACAGCGGGGTGCGCGTCGGGCCGCCGTTGTTGTCCCAGAAGGTGAGCGTCACCGTGCCGTCGGCCGCGTCGTCGGTGCCGCCGCAGCCGCCGAGCGCCAGGCCGCCGCCGAGGCAGAGGGCGAGGAGTGCGGCAACCGGTCGGCGCGGGAAAATGTCAGCCATCTGTGTCCGCCTTCGTGAGCCGGGTCATCCCTTGACCGCCCCGCTGCTGAGGCCGGTCACGAGATAGCGCTGGATGACGGCGAAGACGGCCACGACCGGTACGGCCGCCACCACCCCGCCGGCGGCGAGCGCGCCGAAGTCGACGCTGAACTCGCCAAGGGTGTAGCTGAGCCCGACCGGGACGGTGAACCGGTCCTGGTCGCTGATGAACATCACGGCGAAGAGAAAGTGGTTCCAGCTGTGGATGAAGGCAAACGACCCCACCGCCACCAGGGCCGGCCGCAGCAGCGGCAGGGCGACGGCGAAGAAGCCGCGCAGCCGCGAGCACCCGTCCACCCAGGCGGCCTCCTCGAGCTCCACCGGGATGTTCCGGATGAAGCCGCTCAGCAGGATCATGGAGAGTGGCAGTTGGAAGACCGTCTCGGCGATGACCAGGCTCCACAGGGTGTTGACCAGATGCAGCGTCCGGAAGATCTCGAACAGCGGGATGAGCATCATGGCGCCCGGGATGAACTGCGTGCACAACATCGCCAGCAGGTAACCGTTGCGACCACGGAACCGGAACCGGGCCAGCGCGTATCCACCGGCCAGTGAGATCACCGAGGTGGCAATCAGCGAGGCGACGCCCACCATGAGGCTGTTGCGGAAGAACACCGCGAAACCGATGCCGTTCCACACGGTGTCGAAGTTGTCCAGGGTCAGCGGCCACGGCACCAGTGACGTGGAGCCGGCGGGCCGGAACGCGAACACGACCATCCAGTAGAACGGCACCAGGGTGAACGTCAGATACACCAGTAGCGGGACGATGATCTGCCAGTTGCGGGGCCGATCGGTGCCCCCGCCGCCCTGGAACCGGCGCCGCGGGCGCCGGCCGGTCGGCGGTGCGGCGGCAGCCGGGACCATCGGCGGCCTGTCGAGCAGCACGGGCTGTGTCACCGGTCCCTCCCGAACTTGCTGAGCCGCAGATACACGATGGAGAAGAAGAGCAGGATCACGAACGCCACCGAGGTCAGCGCGGAGCCGTAGCCGAAGTCGTGGGAACTGATGGCCTTGTTGGCGACGTACAGCGGCAGGGTGGTGGTCTGGTGTGCGGGACCGCCACCGGTCAGGGTGTAGAGCAGGTCCACGTTGTTGAATTCCCACACTGCACGCAGCAGCGTGGACAGCACGATCGCGTCCCGCAGGTGCGGAAGTGTGATGTGCCGAAACCGGCGGAGCCGCCCGGCACCGTCGGCGGCCGCCGCCTCGTAGAGCTCCTTCGGGGCACTCTGCAGGTCGGCCAACAGCAGGATGGCGAAGAACGGCACGCCGCGCCACAACTCGGCGACGACGGCCGCCCAGAAGACCGTGTCCGGATCGGCGAGCACCGCGGTGCCGTAGCTGCCCACACCCGCGTCGGCGAGGTACTTGAACATGCCGGTCGTCGGGTTGTACAGCAGCACCCAGATGGTCGTCGTCAGGACGCCGGAGACCGCCCACGGCGAGAACACGAGTGCCCGCGCGAAGCCGCGCCCGATGAAGGTTTCGTTGATCACCAGTGCCAGCACCAGTCCGGCCACGAGTTGCAGCCCTACCTCGACCACCACCCACTTGGCGCTGAATTGCAGGCTCTGCCAGAAGAGCGGATCGTCGAACAGCAACGTGCGGAAGTTGTCCAGCCCGGCGAAGCCGTTGTCCCACGGCTGGGTCACGTTGTAGTGCTGCAGGCTGTAGTAGACGACGCTGCCGATGGGGTAGAGCAGGAA
>DASQDS010000033.1:0-9095 GCA_035634075.1 Pilimelia sp.
GCACAGCGCCACGAGCTGGCTGGCGCCGACGACGATGCCGGTGCGCAGCACCTCCCGGTCCGTCGCGGCACCGCGGACCAGGGGCACCAGCCCCGGTTCGACCGTGAAGGCGACCGGCAGCGCGCGGCGCACGTCGGCCAGCACGTCGGTCACCACCCCCGCATCGCCGCTCACCCCGGCGGGGTCGGCGGCGACGAGGTCGATCCGGACCTTCACGGTCTTCGGCCGGGCGGCCACGATGGTGGCGGGCTGGACGATGACCGGGGTTGCGGTGAGCCGCCCGTCCGCCGCGAAGTCGTCCCGGCCGGCCCAGTACGCAGACGCGTCGTCGCCCGCGCGGTAGGTGCCCACCACCCGCAGCCGCACGGGCGCCGCGCCGGGGGCCTGCACCAGGAGGCGCCCGCCGGCCGCGACGCCGGTAGCGCCGCTGACGTCGGCGGCCGCCAGGGCCTCGCCCGCCGCGGCGGGGCACCGCCCCGACACGCGCAGGTTGTCGCACGCACCCTCGCGGGCGACGAGTTGCACGCTGCCCGCCTGCGCGCCGCCCAAGGTGGCGGCATCCAGCTCCACCGTGCCGTACGCCCGCAGGCCCGCCCGGGCGCCAATGGCGCCGAGCGTGTCCGCCAGCCGCTCCGCCTGCACGAGCCCGCCGCCGGCCGCCACGCTGCCGCGGATGGTGATGGCCCGGTCGGCCCCCTCGGCGGACGCGTAGCGCAGCCGCTGGGTCTCCGCCGCCGCACCGTCGGCGTAGAGGGTCGCCGCGACGGCGGCGCCGATCGCAAGGACGCCGAGGACGAACTGCCACACGGCCTGACCGGGCCGTGCCCGCAAACCGGCGCGGGCGAGTCGCCACATCGGTGCCTCCCGGCGGACGTGCCGTGGGAGCGCGCCCACCGCTTGTCGACGCAGGTGAGGTTACGACACGGGGTCCCGCCGTGGCGGCCCGCGCCGGTAAAGATTCAGAACCGGGCCGGCTCGGCGTAGTCGCCCCACTCGTCGCGCAGGACGCCGCAGATCTCACCGAGCGTGGCCTCCGCGCGGGCCGCGTCGAGCATCGGCGGGACGAGGTTGGCGCCGCCGCGGGCCGCGGCCAGCATGCGCCCCAGCGCGGCCCGGACGAGTCCGTCGTCGCGGGCGGCCCGACGGGCGGCGAGCGCGCGATTCTGCGCGACCTCGACCTCGTGCGACACCCGTAGGATCGACAGGTTCTCCGCCACCGTGCCGGTGTGGCAGTTCACCCCGACGATGCGCTTGTCCCCCTTCTCCACGGCCTGCTGGTGGGCGAACGCCGCCTCGGCGATCTCGCCGGTGAACCAGCCGTCCTCGATCCCCCGCAGGATGCCGCCCGTCATCGGCCCGACGGGGTGCCGGCTGCGCTCGCCCAAGGCCCGGATCCGCGCGAAGATGTCCTCCGCCGCCTGCTCCAGCCGGTCGGTCAGCGCCTCGACGTACCAGGAGCCGCCCAGCGGGTCCGCCACGTTGGCCACGCCGGTCTCCTCCATCAGCACCTGCTGGGTGCGCAGCGCGATCTCCGCCGACGCCTCCGTCGGCAGGGCCAGCGTCTCGTCCAGCGCGTTGGTGTGCAGGGAGTTGGTGCCACCGAGCACCGCCGCGAGCGCCTCCACGGCCGTCCGGACCACGTTGTTGACGGGCTGCTGGGCGGTGAGCGAGACGCCCGCGGTCTGCGTGTGGAACCTCAGCCACATCGCCTTCTCGCTGGTCGCCCCGTACTCCTCGCGCAGCCAGCGGGCCCAGATCCGGCGGGCGGCCCGGAACTTCGCGATCTCCTCGAAGAAGTCGACGTGGGCGTCGAAGAAGAAGGACAGGCCGGGCGCGAAGACGTCCACGTCCAGGCCGCGGTGCAGGCCCAGTTCGACGTACGCGAACCCGTCGGCCAGCGTGTACGCCAACTCCTGGGCGGCGGTGGAACCCGCTTCGCGGATGTGGTAGCCGGACACCGACAGCGGCTTGTACCGCGGGATGCGCTCCGCGCAGTACTCCATCAGGTCCCCGATCAGGCGCAGGTGCGGCTCCGGCGGGAACAGCCACTCCTTCTGCGCGATGTACTCCTTGAAGATGTCGGTCTGCAGCGTGCCGTCCAACCGGGACAGGTCGGCGCCCTGCCGCTCCGCCGCCACCAGGTACATGCAGAAGACCGGCACGGCCGGGCCGGAGATCGTCATGCTGGTGGTCACCGACGCCAGGTCGATGCCGGCGAAGAGCGTGTCCATGTCGGCCGCCGAGTCGACCGCCACCCCGCAGTGGCCCACCTCGCCCAGCGACCGGGGGTCGTCCGAGTCGCGGCCCATCAGCGTCGGCATGTCGAACGCCACGGACAGCCCACCGCCGCCGGCGCCCAGCAGCATCTTGTAGCGGGCGTTGGTCTGCTCCGCGGTGCCGAACCCGGAGAACTGCCGGATCGTCCACGCGCGCCCGCGGTAACCGGTGGCGTACAGGCCGCGGGTGTACGGGTACTCGCCCGGCCAGCCGATCCGCGCGAACCCGGGGTGGCCGGTGCCGGCCGGCGGGCCGTACACCGGCTCGACGGGCAGCCCCGACAGCGTGGTGAAGTCGGCGTCCCGTTTGCGTGCCGCGTCGTACCGGGCCTGCCACCGCGCGTGGCCGGCCGCGATCTCGTCCGAATCCATCTGGTCAGTGTATGACCGCACCTGAACGACCGCTAAGGCTGCCGGTCAGCCGCGCACCGTCTGCGCACGACCGTCGAGCAGGTGCACCTCGGCGTCGCAGGCGGCGGCCGCCTCGGGGTCGTGGGTGGCGAAGACCACCGCCGCGCCGCGCCGCGCCTCCGCGTACAGCAGGTCCAGGACCCGCTGCCGGTTGGCCGCGTCCAGCTCGCTCGTCACCTCGTCGGCGAGCAGCACCGCGCCGCGCAGCGCGACGCCGCGGGCGATCGCCGTGCGCTGCTGCTGGCCGCCGGACATCTCCTCCACCAACTGGTCGGACTGGCCGGCCAGGCCGAGCTGGTCCAGCGACTCGGCGGTGGCCCGCCGGGCGTCGGACGGCACGACTCCCCGGGCGATGAGCGCGACCTGGATGTTCTCCGCGGCGGTCAGCACGGTGGCCAGACCGTTGTCCTGCGGGATCAGCACGATGCCGCGCTCGACGGCGTGGTCGCGGTCGCGCAGCGGCTCGCCCGCCACGGTCACCGCGCCGGCCACCGGCCGCAGCAGCCCCGCCAGCGCGAGCAGGAGCGTGGTCTTGCCCGCGCCGGACGGGCCGGTCACCGCCAGCACCCGGCCGGGCACCACGCGCACGGACACGCCCCGCAGCACGGGCTCGCCGGCGCCGTACGCCACCTCCACCGCGTCGGCGACCAGCTCCACCCGGTCCACGGCCGCGCCCACCGGGTCCGCCACCAACTCAGCCATGCCGCCTCCTCGGCCGGCGTACGCCGACGCCGGTGCCGAGCAGACTAGCGCCCCTCGGGCGGCCGGAGGGGTGCGTCGCGCTCCTATTGAGCTGAGAGCGGCGGCGCTCTCAGCTGATCACGGGCCGGGCGCGGAGCGAGGGCTCAGCCGTACCGCATGGTGGTCAGCGGGCCCGCCAAACCACCATGCGGTACGGCTCGGCGCCGCCGCCGGGCTCGCCGGTCAGAGGCTGGCGAGGAGTTCGCCGGCGGCGGCGTACGGGTCCAGGTGCCCGGCGGCCACGCGGGCGGCGAGGTCGGGCAGCGCCGTACCCGCGCGCAGGTCGCCGATCTTCGCGCGCAGCGTGCCGAGCGCGATGGCCTCGACCTCGGCGGCGGCCCGGGCCGTGCGGCGGCGCTCCAGGGTCCCGGTGGCGGCGAGCCACCCGCGGTGCTCCTCGATCGCCGCCAGGGTCTCCGCCACTCCCTCGCCGCGCACCGCCACCGCCCGCACCACCGGCGGGCGCCAGTCGCCGGCGGCCCGTTCGCCGAGCGCCAGCATGCCCCGCAGGTCGCGGTGGGTGGCATCGGCGCCGTCGCGGTCCGCCTTGTTCAGCACGAACACGTCCGCGATCTCCAGAATGCCCGCCTTCACCGCCTGGATCGCGTCTCCCATGCCCGGCGCCACCAGGACCACCGTCGTGTCCGCGAGGCGGGCCACGTCGACCTCCGCCTGCCCCACCCCGACCGTCTCCACGAGCACGACGTCGCAGCCGGCGCCCTCCAGGACGCGGACCGCCTGTGGCGTGGCCGCCGCCAGCCCGCCGAGGTGGCCGCGGCTGGACATCGAGCGGATGAACACACCCGGGTCCGTGGCGTGGTCCTGCATCCGCACGCGGTCGCCGAGGATGGCGCCGCCGGTGAACGGGCTGGCCGGGTCGACCGCCAGCACGCCGACCCGGCGGCCGGCGGCGCGCAGCGCGCGTACCAGCTGGTCGGACGTCGTTGATTTGCCCACGCCCGGCGAGCCGGTCAGCCCGACCACCTGCGCGTGGCCCGCGTAGGGGGCCAGCGCGGCGGCCACCTCGGGCAGCAGCGGGTCACCGGCCTCCACGAGGCTCACCAGCCGGGCCACCGCGCGGGCGTCCTCCGCGCGGGCAAGCCGGACCAGCAGCGGCACGTCCCGGCTGCGCCGTATCGTCACCGGCTCACGGTACGCGCAGCAGCAGCGCGTCGCCCTGACCGCCACCGCCGCACAGGGCCGCGGCGCCCAGCCCGCCGCCGCGGCGGCGCAGCTCCAGCGCCAGCGTGAGAGCCAGCCGGGCGCCGGACATGCCGATCGGGTGGCCGAGCGCGATGGCGCCACCGTTGACGTTCACCATGTCGGGGCCGACGCCCAGCCGGCGCATCGACTGGATGCCCACCGCGGCGAACGCCTCGTTGATCTCGATCAGGTCCAGCTCGGTCACCGTGCGGCCGGCCTTCGCCAGCGCGTGGGTGATCGCATTGGCCGGCTGCGCGTGCAGGGAATTGTCGGGCCCGGCCACGTTGCCGTGCGCCCCGATCTCCGCCAGCCACGGCACGCCGAGGCGCTCCGCCCGGGCGCGGCTCATCACGACCACGGCCGCCGCGCCGTCGGAGATCGGCGAGGCGGAGCCGGCGGTGATCGTGCCGTCGGGCGTGAACGCCGGGCGCAGCCGGGCGAGCGACTCGACGGTCGTCTCCGGCCGGATGCCCTCGTCGGCGTCCACCAGCACCGGCTCCCCGCGGCGCTGCGGCACCGCCACCGGCTCGATCTCCTCGGCGAACGTCCCGTTCTTCTGGGCGGCCGCGGCGCGCTGATGGCTCGCCGCGGCGTACTCGTCCTGCTCCCGCCGGGTGATCCCGAGCGCGGTGCCGCGCCGCTCCGTCGACTCCCCCATCGAGCAGCAGTCCCACGCGTCGGTGAGCCCGTCGAGTGCCATGTGGTCGGCGAGCACCACGTCGCCGTACCTGAACCCCTGCCGCTGCCCCGTGAGCAGGTGCGGGGCGTTGCTCATCGACTCCATCCCACCGGCGACCACCACCTCGAACTCGCCGGCCCGGATCAGCTGGTCGGCGAGCGCGATCGCGTCGAGCCCGGAGAGGCACACCTTGTTGATCGACAGGGCCGGGACGCTCATCGGGACGCCGGCGGCCACCGCCGCCTGCCTGGCCGGGATCTGGCCCGCGCCGGCCTGCAGCACCTGACCCATGATCACGTAGTCGACCTGGTCCGGCGCGACCCCGCCGCGGCGCAGGGCGGCCTCGATGGCGACGCCGCCCAGCCGGGTCGCGGCACAATCGCGCAGCCCGCCCAGCAGCTTGCCCATCGGCGTCCGGGCGCCGCTAACGATCACAGAAGTCACTCGAGGGCCTCTCTCGCTGCCTTAACGATGGTTCGGTCGCACTTGCGCAAGACTATCCTCATGGCCGACAGTTCCGCCGTGAGCGACAACCCCTCCGCCGGCGTCCGCGCAGATCATGCAGAAGTCGATATCGGCCTGCTGCGGATAGATCACGTCGGCGTTGCGGTAGCAGAGTTGGACCCGGCGATCGATTTTTACACCCGCGTATTCGGCATGCGCTGCGTGCACCGGGAGCACAATGCCGAGCAGGGTGTGGACGAGGCCATGCTGGCGGTCGGCCCGGCGGGCACCGGCGGGCACCTGCAACTGCTCGCCCCCGCCGGGCCGGACTCGGCGATCGGCCGATTCCTGCAGCGGCACGGGCCGGGCCTCCAGCAGGTCGCGTACACAGTGGTGGACGTGGATGCGGCGGCCGCGGCGCTGCGCGGCCGGGGGCTGCGGCTGCTGTACGACGAGGCCCGGCGGGGGACGGCCGGATCCCGGATAAACTTCGTACATCCCCGCGACGCGGGCGGTGTGCTGGTCGAACTTGTGGAACCCGCGGAACACGCCGCCGCGCGCGACACCCCGGCCAGCGGAGACACCGGCGAATAGCGCGGCCGGTGGTCTGTTCGGCCGGCGGACGCCGACCAGCATGTCATCTGTGGGCGACATGGGCCGTACGCTCTTGCGAAGCCCCCCTATGGGTCTGCAAGTATGTGCCAATGCCCCAGCAGCAGGACTCTTCTCTGGCGTTCTTCGACAACTCCAGTGCGCCGCACGACTTCACCGTCGTGCTTCGTGGCTATGACCGGCAGCAGGTGGACAACACCCTGCAGCGTCTGACCGCCGCCGCCTCGAACGCGCAGCAGGAGCGCGACGAGGCCGTGCAGCGGATGAACGACGCCCAGCGCCGGCTCCGCCAGGCCGAGCAGCGGCTGACCGCGCTCGAGCAGAAGCTCACCGAGACCAACAAGCAGCTCGAGGAGAACAGCCGGCCGACGCTGTCCGGCCTCGGCACCCGGGTGGAGCAGATCCTGCGGCTGGCGGAGGAGCAGGCCAACGACCACCGCGGCGAGGCGAAGCGGGAGTCCGAGGGCATCCTGTCGGCCGCGCGCCTCGAGGCGCGCGAGATCACCGACAAGGCGCGCGCCGAGGCCGCCGCCATGAAGGCGAGCGCGGAGCGGGAGGCCGGCAACGTCCGGACCGCCGCGGAGCGGGAGGCCGCGGAGGTGCGGGTCCAGGCCCGCCGCGAGGCCGACACGCTGCGCTCGGACGCCGACCGCGAGACCAAGCAGCTGCGCACCGTCACGGCCCACGAGGTGGCGGAGCTGAAATCCACCGTCGAGCGCGAGGTCTCCACGCTGCGCGCCACCGCGGAGCGGGAGATCACGCAGCTGCGCGCCAAGGCGTCCCGCGAGGCGGAGGAGAAGCGCGCCGAGGCGACGAAGATCCTCGCGGACGCCCGCGACAAGCGCGACAAGGATCTCCAGGCGCTGGCGCTGGAGCTGGCCGAGCGCCGGGAGAAGGCGGAGCGCGAGGAGTCGGAGCGGCACGCCGCCCAGGTCACCGCCACGCAGAAGCTCGTCGCCGAGGCCGAGGAGCGGGCCCGCGCCGCGGAGGACCGCGCGAAGGAGATCGAGCAGCGCGCCGAGGCGCGGCGCATCGAGTCCGAGCGGCACGCGTCCGACACCGTCGAGAAGGCGAAGGCGCTGGCCGACAAGACGCTCGGCGAGGCCCGCGCGGAGTCGCACCGCCTGATCAACGAGGCCCGCACCGAGGCGGAGCTGACCACGCAGGCCGCGCGTCGCGAGGTCGAGGACCTCACCCGACAGAAG
Source organism: Pilimelia sp. (assembly GCA_035634075.1). GTDB lineage: Bacteria > Actinomycetota > Actinomycetes > Mycobacteriales > Micromonosporaceae > DASQDS01. The sequence continues at coordinate 7,572 of DASQDS010000033.1, forward strand.
GACGCGGTCACCTCGCAGCTCGGCCAGATGCTGTCCGGCCTGGCCGGCATCGTGCCGACGGTGGCGCCCGCGCCCGGCGCCGGCAAGGCCGCCGAGCCGGCCGCCAAGAAGGGCGACACGGACGACAAGCTGCCCGCCAAGGCGACGACCAGCTGATGCGCCTCGATCTTCGTGCCGGTCACCGCGGGCCGGCAGCCGGGTAGGTCGCCACCCGCAGGGGCAGCGGCGGCACCGCCCGGGCGCGCGGATCGGCGGGCACGCGGATCGACAAAGGCCGGGAAACTACCACGAACGCGCGTCCCGTTACGCCGGTGTGTATCCGAGCGTGGCGGGACGGTGCGTGTGAGGATGGGACCATGGCGCAGCACGGCGGAGATCTGTTCACACTTGGGGACGCTGGGGCGTCGGAGCCGACGTTCGAGATCACGCTCCGCGGGTACGACAGACGCCAGGTCGAACGGTACGTCCAGCAGGTGGAGGCCGAGGTCGCCACGCTGGCCACCGAACGCGAACAGGCGTACGCGCAGGTGCAGTCGCTCGCCGGCCAGGTCGACCAGGTGCAGGCCGAGCTCGCTGACGTGCGCCGCCGCGCCATCAACCCGGAGAAGATCTCCTTCCGGCACCTCGGGCCGCGGGTCGAGCAGATCCTCGCCATGGCGGAGGAGCAGGCCGAGGCCATCCGCACCGACGCGCTGAGCGACATCGCGGAACGCCGCGCCGAGGCGGAGCGGATCCTCGCGGACGCCCAGGCCAAGGCCGCCAAGGCCGTGAAGGACTTCGAGGTCACGCTCGCCGCCCGGCGCGCCCAGGAGGAGAAGGCGGACGCCGAGCGGCGCACGGCCGCCGAGGCCCTCGTGGCGCAGGCCCGCCGGCAGGCCGACGAGCTGCGCGGCGCCGCCGAGCGGGAGGCCGCGCACGCGCGCCAGGCCGCGGAGCAGCACGCCGTCAAGGCCCGCGCCGACGCCCAGGCCGTCCAGGCGCACGCGCAGCAGGAGGCCCACCGGGTCACCGAGGCCACCAAGCAGTACGTCGAGCGCACCCGCGCCGAGACCGAGGCGTTCGCGAAATCCACCCGGGCCCAGGCGCAGCAGGAGGTTGCGCAGCATCGCGCCGGCCTGGAACAGGAGCTGACCCAGCGGCGGGCCGAAGCCGAGCAGCTGCTCAACCAGCGGCGGGCCGAGGCGGAGCGCGAGGCGGCCACGTGGCGGGCGCAGCTCGAGCAGGAGATCGGCCAGCGGCGGGTGCAGGCCGAGCACGAGCTGCGGCAGCGCCGCGCGCAGTCGGAGCACGAGTGCGCCACGCTGCGCCAGGAGGCCGAGGGCTACGCCGCGCAGCTGCGCGGGCAGGCGGACGAGCAGGTGATGGCCGCGCGCCAGCGGCTCACCTCGCTGCAGCAGGAGCTGACCCAGGCACACCAGCGGATGGCCGACGTCGAGGAGCGCACGGGCGCGACCCGTCAGCAGCTCGTCACCGCGCAGCTGCGCCTCGCGGAGCTGGAGGACGCGGCCGCGCGGGCCCGGCAGG
>DASQDS010000034.1:0-7163 GCA_035634075.1 Pilimelia sp.
CCAGCTGCTCGGCCTGGAGCACGGCCGTCGCCTCCGGGGCCACCTCCGCGAGGTGCGCCCGGACCTGGTCGGCGCCGCGGCCCACGACGACGAGGGTCCGGCTGGCCGCCGCCGCGGCCGCCGCGGCCAGGACATGACCGACGAGCGTGCGACCGAGCAGCGGGTGCAGGACCTTCGGCAGCGCCGACTTCATGCGCTTGCCCTCACCGGCGGCGAGCACCACGACGGTACGGGCGGGAACCTGGTTCACGCGATCTCCTCGGTGCGCTGGCGCCGGCTTTCGGTGGCTCCGACTTCCAGGGGCTCCGAAGCGGCTTCCGGCAGGGACGATCTCAGCTCGGCCGCCAGGACTCGAACCTGGAAAACGGGTACCAAAGACCCGCGTGTTGCCGATTACACCACGGCCGACCGGCCGGGTCAGCGTAACGCCTGGCGCGCGGCCGGGCGACCGCACCGCCCCCGCGCGCACGCGCGGGCACCCGGCGCGTTAGAAACGGCAGATTCGGGGAACTGCCAGACAACTGCCAACGAGGGTCCACTGACAAACTACGGTTGCGTAAGTTACGGTAACGTAGGCGTAAGTAACCCTGTAGTTCTGCGAGGTGCCATGACCCCCACGACCCTCCTCGGCCAGGCCACCGGAGCCCCGGCCCCCGCCGCGCAACAGCCCAGCGGCGCCACCCCCAAGCCCCTCACGGTCGGCAAGCAGCCCCCGGGCATCCTCGTCGCACTGTGGTCCTTCGTCGTCATCCCGTTCATCGCCCTCGTCGCCGCCGTGCCGGTGGCCTGGGGCGGCTGGCTGACCTGGACCGACGTTGCGATCGCCGCGGTCTGCTACGTCGTGTCCGGGCTGGGCATCACCGTCGGCTTCCACCGCTACCTGACGCACGGCGCGTTCAAGGCCAAGCGGTGGCTGCGGGTCTCGCTCGCCGTGGCCGGCTCGTTCGCCGTCGAGGGCGACGTTACCCAGTGGGTGGCCGACCACCGCCGCCACCACGCCTTCTCCGACCTCGAGGGCGACCCGCACTCCCCCTGGCGGTTCGGGGAGAGCGTGTGGGGCCTGACCAAGGGCCTCTTCTACGCCCACATGGGCTGGATGTTCCACCGGGAGCTGTCGAACCGGGAGCGCTTCGCCCCCGACCTGCTCGCCGACAAGGATCTGCGCCGGGTCGACGCGCTCTTCCCCGCCCTGGTCGCGATCTCGCTGCTGACGCCCGCGCTCGCCGGCGGCCTGATCACGATGTCCTGGCAGGGCGCGCTGACCGCGTTCTTCTGGGCCGGCCTGGTCCGCGTCGGCCTGCTCCACCACGTCACCTGGTCGATCAACTCGATCTGCCACGTGGTCGGCGAGCGGCCCTTCGAGATGCGGCAGGGCGACAAGGCGGCCAACTTCTGGCCGCTGGCGATCCTCTCCTTCGGCGAGAGCTGGCACAACCTGCACCACGCCGACCCGACCTGCGCCCGGCACGGCGTGCTGCGCGGGCAGGTGGACATCTCCGCGCGGGTGATCTGGTTCTTCGAGAAGATCGGCGCGGCGTACGACGTGCGCTGGCCCAAGCCCGAGCGGATCGCCGCCAAGCTGGTCAAGACGGCCGACGCGTGACCCCGGCCGGCCCGGCGGCACCGCCGCCGGGCCCGGCGGGACCCCCGCCCCAGCCACCGCGGTGGCTGGGGCGCACCAGCCGGCTCCGGCCTGGCAGGATGGCGCGGTGACCGACAGCGCGAGCCCCGACCCCGTTCGCGGGCGGCCACCGGCCACCGCCGTTCCGGCGACCCGGCCACCCGCCAAGGCCAGCTCGCGGGTGCGGATGTCCGCGGCGCAGCGCCGCGAGCAGCTCATCGCGATCGGCCGGCAGCTCTTCGCCGAACGCGGCTTCGACGCCACGTCGATCGAGGAGGTCGCCGCCCGCGCCAAGGTCTCCAAGCCCGTCGTGTACGAGCACTTCGGCGGCAAGGAGGGCCTGTACGCGGTGGTCGTCGACCGCGAGGTCCGGGCGCTGCTCGACCGGATCACCGCGGCGCTGACCGCCGGCCACCCGCGCGAGCTGCTGGAGCAGGCGGCCCTGGAGCTCCTCGACTACATCCAGGAGGAGACCAGCGGCTTCCGCGTGCTGGTGCGGGAGTCGCCGGTCATGTCCGCCACCGGGAACTTCAGCAGCGTCCTCAACGACATCGCGCACCAGGTGGAGCACATCCTCGGCGCGGAGTTCAAGTCCCGCGGCTTCGACCCGAAGCTGGCGGAGCTGTACTCGCAGGCGCTGGTCGGCATGGTGGCGCTCACCGGCCGGTGGTGGCTGGAGGTGCGCAAGCCGCGCAAGGAGACCGTCGCCGCGCACCTGGTCAACCTCGCCTGGAACGGGCTCTCCCACCTCGAGGCCAAGCCCACCCTGCTCACCCGCAAGCAGCGCTGACCCCGCCCGCGCGGCGGTCAGCCGCGGGCGTGCGAACGCCGCTGCGCGAAGGCCCGCTCGGCGGCCACGTCGTCGTCCGAGCCGACCTTGCTGTACAGCGCGGCCGTCAGCAGCAGCAGGCCGATGACGAACGAGACGATGCAGGTGGCGATCGAGAAGTTGAGGATGTTCAGGTCGGTCTGCAACAGCGCGAGCATGATCAGGCCCACGCCGAGGAAGCCGTAGCCGGCCCACTGGTTCACCAGGTAGTCCATGTTGCGGCCGATGACCGTCACGCCCAGCACGACCACGCCGGTGATGACGGACAGGATCGCGAACGCCATGTTGGTCCGCAGGCCGAGCGCGTGCACGCTGGGGTTGCCGAAGAGGTCCGTGCCGGCGGCCTCGATCACGCCGACGATGCCGAACGCCAGCACGTAGAGGCCGGTCAGCCCCGCCAGCACCCGGTACAGCGGGCGCAGCGGGTGGTTGGTCGGTGTGTGCGACATGAGCGGTCTCTCCAACGCCGTCCGGGTGTTGTCGCCCGTGATTCTCGCGCATCGGCCGGGGGCCCGCCCGGGCAACCCCCGGTCAGTCCGCCGGCATCCGCTCGGCGAGCTCCAGCCACTCCTCCTCGGCCTGCTCCCGCTCCGCGCGCACCGCCCGCAGGACGGTGTCCAGCTCAGCGATCCGGGTGTAGTCGGTGGCGTTCTGGGCCATCTCCTCGTGCAGCTTCGCCTCGCGCTGCTCCAGCTTGCCGACCTGCCGCTCCAGCCGGGCCAGGTCCTTGCGGTTGGCCCGCTCGTCGCCCGCTCGAACGCGTGGCTCGCCGGTCTTCTCCGCCCGGGCGCCGTCGGTCGCCGCGGCACCCGGCGACCGTTGAGCGGTGACCGGCACGTCCGCCGCCGCGGCGGTGCGGGCCAGGTACTCGTCCACGCCGCCGGGAAGGTGGATGAGGCGGCCGTCGCCGAACATGCCGTACACCGTGTCTGTCACCCGCTCCACCAGGTAGCGGTCGTGGCTGGCCACCACGATCGTGCCCGGCCAGGAGTCCAGCAGGTCCTCCAGGCCGGCCAGCGTGTCCGTGTCCAGATCGTTGGTGGGCTCGTCGAGCAGCAGCACGTTCGGCTCACCGGCGAGCAGGCGCAGCAACTGCAGGCGGCGCCGCTCCCCGCCGGACAGGTCGCCGACCGGCGTCCACAGCCGCTTGTCGGTGAAGCCGAACACCTCGGCGAGCTGCGCCGCCGACAGCTCGCGGTCACCCATGGTGACCCGCCGGGCCACCTCCTCCACCGCCTCCAGCACCCGCAACGCGCGCGGCAGCTCGACCAGCTCCTGCGACAAGAACGCCGCCCGGACCGTCGACCCGGTGGTGATCCGCCCGTGGTCAGCCGACCGCGCGCCGGCCAGCAGCCGCAGCAGCGTCGTCTTGCCCGCCCCGTTGGCCCCGACGATGGCGATCCGGTCCCCGGGCCCCACCTGCCAGGTGAGGCCCTCCACGATTCTCTTGTCGCCGTGTCGCGAGGGCGGGGACTGCGGTCCTCGCAAGCTGCGGTCCTCGCTCCCGCCCGCGAACAGCGTCACGTCCGCCAGGTCGTACACCTGCTTGCCCAGCCGCGCGGTGGCCAGCCGGCGCAGCGCGACGGCCTCGCGCGCCGGCGGCACGTCCGCGATCAGCGCGTTCGCCGCGTCGATGCGGAACTGCGGCTTCGAGGTCCGCGCCGGCGGCCCGCGGCGCAGCCAGGCGATCTCCTTGCGGAGCAGATTCTGCCGGCGGGCCTCGGTGGCGGCCGCGACCCGCTCCCGCTCGGCGCGGGCCAGCACCCACGCCGCGAACCCGCCCTCGGAGACCCGCACCGTCAGGTCGGCGACCTCCCACGTGCGGGTGCAGACCGCGTCGAGGAACCACCGGTCGTGCGTCACCACCACGAGCGCCCCCCGGCGGCGGAGCAGGTGGCCGGCCAGCCAGGCGATGCCCGCCACGTCCAGGTGGTTGGTCGGCTCGTCCAGGATCAACAGGTCGGACGTGCGCACCAGCAGCGCCGCCAGCGCCACCCGGCGGCGCTCCCCGCCGGACATCGGCCCCACCGGCTGGTCGAGGCCCAGGTGCCCCATGCCCAGCCCGTCGAGCACCGTGCGCACACCGGCGTCGCCGGCCCACTCGTGCTCCGTCGCGAAGCCCTGATCCAGCCACGCGGTGCCGAGCACCACGTCGCGCACCGTTGCCGTGGGCGCCAGGTCCAGCACCTGCGGCAGCGCCGCCACCCGCAGGTCGCGGCGGTGCGTCACCCGGCCGGCGTCCGGCTCCTCGGCCTTGGTGAGCAGGCGCAGCAGCGTGCTCTTGCCCGCACCGTTGAGCCCCACCACGCCGATGCGGTCGACGTCGTCGAGCCCCAGCGACACGTCCGCCAGCAGCGGCCCGGCCGCGCCGTAGCCCTTGGCCACCCTGTCCAGGTTGACGATGTTGGCCATCGCTACAGCACCCGCGCGCCGTGGACGGGGCCGTGGACGGGCCAGGCCGCCCGGCACGTCCCGGAGTCCTCGAGGGCCTTCGCCAGCTCGCCGGCGCGGCCCGCGTCCTTGACGAGGAACACGCAGGTGGGGCCGGAGCCGGAGACCAGGCCGGCCAGCGCGCCCGCCTCCTCGCCCGCGCGCAGGGTCGCCGAAAGCTCCGGCCGCAGCGACAGCGCCGCCGGCTGCAGGTCGTTGACCAGCACCCCGGCCAGCGCCGACGGCTCCCGCCGGCGCAGCGCCGTGAGCAGGCCGTCGGCCGTGCCGACCGGTGGCGGGGCGGCGCCCACCGCGCGCAGCCGGTCCAGCTCCTGATAGACCGCGGGCGTGGCCAGGCCGCCGGCCGCGACGGCCAGCACCCAATGCCAGGAATTTGGGCGTACGAGAACCGGGCTGACCGCCTCGCCACGGCCCGTGCCCAGCGCGGTGCCGCCGTGGACCAGGAACGGCACGTCGCTGCCCACCCGCCCGGCGACCTCGGCCAGCTCGTCGCGGGTCAGCCCGGTGCCCCACAGGGCGTCGCAGGCGACCAGCGCGGCCGCCGCGTCCGCGCTGCCCCCGGCGAGCCCCGCCGCGAGCGGGATCTGCTTGCGCAGGTGCAGGCGGGCGTGCGCCTGTACGCCGGCGTGGGCGGCCAGCGCCCGGGCGGCGCGGACGGCCAGGTTGGTCGCGTCCAGCGCCAGCTCGCCGGCGCCCTCGCCCTCCATCGTCAGCGTGAGCGTGTCGCCGTGCCGGGCGGTCAGCTCGTCGTAGAGGGCGATCGCGTGGTAGACGGTGCTCAGCTCGTGATACCCGTCGGCGCGCAGCGGCCCCACCGACAGGTGCAGGTTGATTTTGGCGGGGACCCTCACCTTGACCGGGCCGGACGCCGGCCGGCGCGGACGCTCGTCCGACTCACCGGGCCGCCAGGCCTCGGTCACGTCCACCTCCACACGCGCGCCAGCCTACTCGGCGCGCAGGTCGGGGGCGGGGGCGGCTAGCTGGCCGCGCGTGCCGGCGGTTGTCCCGGCGTCCCGGCGTCCCGGCGTCCCGGCGGTTAGCCCGCCCGGCGTCCCGGCGCCGGGGGTGCCGGGCGTCCCGGCGGCGGCCGCCGCGATCGCGGCGAACTGGTCCACGGCCAGCGCCTCGCCCCGCGCGCCCGGGTCCACACCGGCCGCCACCAGCACCGCAGCCGCCCGATCGGCGCCGCCCGCCCAGCCGGCCAGCGCGGCGCGCAGGGTCTTGCGCCGCTGCGCGAACGCCGCGTCCACGACCGCGAAGACGGCCGCCCGCGGCACGTCCCGCCTCGGCGGCTCGCGCCGGGTGAACGCCACCAGGCCCGAATCCACGTTGGGCACCGGCCAGAACACGCTGGGCGGAACGCGGCCCGCATGCCGGGACGCCGCGTACCAGGCCAGCTTCACGCTCGGGATCCCGTACACCTTGGAACCGGGACCGGCGACGAGCCGGTCCGCGACCTCCTTCTGCACCATCACCAGGCCGCGCCGCAGCCCCGGCAGGATGGCGAGCAGGTGCAGGACCACCGGCACGGCGACGTTGTACGGCAGGTTGGCCACCAGGGCCGTCGGCGCGGCGCCGGCCGGGAAGTCGCCGGGGCCGATCCGCAGCGCGTCGGCGTGCAGCACGCTGACGGTGCCCGCGCGCTCACGGCCGGCGTACTCGATGATCGTCTGTGGTAGCGCGGCGGCCAGCGCCGGGTCGATCTCCACCGCGTGCACGTGCCGGGCCGCTGTTTGCAGCCCAAGGGTCAGCGAGCCGAGGCCGGGGCCGACCTCCAGCACCACGTCGTCGGGCGCCAGGCCGGCGGCGGCCACGATGCGGCGCACGGTGTTGGGGTCGTGGACGAAGTTCTGCCCGAGCTTCTTCGTCGGCGCGACGCCCAGCCGGGCGGCCAGCTCGCGCACCTCCGCGGGCCCGAGCAGCCGACCGCCCGCACTCACGGCCTTACCACGGCCCGAAGACCCGGTCGCCGTTCGCGGAGATCGCCGCGCACAGCTCGTCGAGGTCGACGTCCTTGGTCGCGGCCAGCGACCGGACCGTCAGCGGGATCAGGTAGGACGCGTTCGGCCGCCCCCGGAACGGCGCCGGGGTCAGGTACGGAGCATCGGTCTCCACCAGGATCTGCTCCGCCGGGGTGTGCACCGCCGCCAGCCGCAGCGCGTGCGCCGAGGCGAATGTGGCGGTGCCCGCGAAGCTCAGCAGGTACCCCCGACGGACGCACTCGGCGGCGAACTCGGCGTCGCCGGAGAAGCAGTGCAGCAC
>DASQDS010000035.1:0-4827 GCA_035634075.1 Pilimelia sp.
GGTCCGGTGGCGGCCGGTGGGCCGGCCGCGCCGGCCGGCGGGGTGACCCCGCCGCGGCCGCCGGCCAGGAAGGCGGCCGCCAAGAAGGCCGCGGCGAAGAAGGCGGTCGCCCCGGAGGCCGGCGCCAACACGGTGGTGGCCAAGAACGCGGGGGCCAAGAACGCGGGGGCCAAGAAGGCGGGGGCCAAGAAGGCGGCGCCGCCCGGGGTCGGACCGGCGGCGGGGGGTCCCGCGGCGGCGGGCGACGGCGCCTGGGCGCGCGCGGGCGCGCACGAGCACAGCAGAGGGGAGTGGCGGCGGTGACGCTGACCATCGGGGTCGACATCGGCGGCACGAAGGTGGCCGGCGGCGTCGTCGACGACAGCGGGGAGGTGCTGACCCGCACCCGGCGGGACACCCCGGCGGACGACGTCGGCAAGACGCGGGACCTGATCGCCGAGGTGGTGCTGGAGCTCGCCGCGGCGTACCCCGTCGCGGCGGTGGGCATCGGGGCCGCCGGCTGGATCGACCGCACCCGGTCCACGGTGCTGTTCGCGCCCAACCTGGCCTGGCGGGACGAGCCCCTGCGGGCGTACATCGCGGCGGCGGTGAACCTGCCGGTGGTCGTCGAGAACGACGGCAACGTGGCGGCGTGGGCCGAGTACCGCTACGGGGCGGCGCGGGACGCGGCCGACTCCATGGTCATGTTCACGGTGGGCACCGGCATCGGCAGCGGCATCATCATCGGTGGCACGCTCGTGCGCGGCGCCCACGGCATCGCCGCCGAGCTGGGCCACATGCTGGCCGTGCCGGACGGCCACCCCTGCGGCTGCGGCCGGTTCGGCTGCCTGGAGCAGTACGCCAGCGGCAGCGCGCTGGTCCGGTTCGCCCGGGACGGCGTGCGGGCGGACCCGGCCGGGGCTGCGGTGCTGCTGGACCTGGCCGGCGGGGACGTGGCCGCGGTCACCGGGCCGATGGTGACCGCGGCGGCCCGCACCGGCGACCCGGTCGCGTGCGCCGCGTTCGCGCGCACCGGCCACTGGCTCGGGATCGGGCTGGCCGACCTCGTCCAGGTCCTGGACCCGGAGGTCTTCGTCATCGGAGGCGGCGTGATCGAGGCGGGGGAACTGCTGCTCGGGCCCGCCCGCGAATCCTATGTAGGCTCACTCGGGCAACGGGGCCGGCTGCCGGTGGCGCCCGTGCGGTCGGCTGAGATGGGCAACATCGCCGGCGTGGTCGGGGCGGCGGATCTCGCCCGCCGGCTGTAGCCGCGGGGTGCCGGGGAGGCGGGGAGTGGCGTGACCGATGCGACGAGGCTGCGCGTGCTCACGTACAACGTGCATGGGCTGCGGGACGATCGGGCCGCGCTGGCCGCGGTCGTCCGCGCCGCGGACGCCGACGTGGTCCTGGTGCAGGAGGCGCCGCGTCGGTGGCGCTGGCGGACGAAGTGCGCCGCCCTGGCCCGGTCCTGTGACCTCGTGGTCGGCGGCGGCGGGCTGCCGGCGCTGGGCAACCTCCTGCTGACCAGCCTGCGCGTGCGGGTGCACGAGACGCGGTACCTCCGCTTCCCGCTCACGCCGGGGCGGCACCTGCGCGGCGCAGTGCTGGCGGTGTGCTCGGCGGGCGGCGCCCGGTTCGCGGTCGTGGGCTCGCACCTGGCGACCGACCCGACCGAGCGGCCGGTGCAGGCCACGCTGCTCAAGAAGGCGATGGCCGAGTTCGACGTCCCGCTGGTGCTCGGCGCCGACCTCAACGAGGGCGCCGGCGGCACGGCGTGGCGGATCCTCGCCGACGGGCTGGTGGACGCGGCGGTGACCGGCGGCGACGAGCGGGCGACGTTCTCCTGCGCCGCGCCGCGCGACCGGATCGACGCCGTGTTCGTCGACCCGCGGTTCGCCGTGCGTCGCTACGAGGTGATCGACACGCCGCAGGCGCGGGCCGCGAGCGACCATTTCCCGGTGCTCGCCGAGGTGGCGCTCCCCGGCGCCTGACGGCGGGCGGCCGGGTCGCCGGCTCCGGTGGCGGACCGCTCAGGCGGTCGGCCTGGGCAGCGAGATGCGGACCGTGGTGCCGCCGCCGGGCGTCTCGGCGATGCTCAGGTCGCCGCCGTGCGCCGCCGCCACCCGCTCACACGTCGCGAGGCCCACGCCGGACCCGTCGATCTCCGGGTGCAGGCGGGCGAACATCTCCCGGACCCGGGCCCGGTGTTCCGACGGGATGCCGACCCCGTTGTCGGCGACCGCCAGCCGCCAGCGGTCCGCCGACTCGCAGCCGGTGATGGCGATGACGGCCGGCCGGTCCGCGCGGCGGAACTTCACCGCGTTGCCGACCAGGTTCTGCAGCAGCACCCGCAGCTGGGTGGCGTCGGCGTGCACCGTCGGCAGGTCACCGACCGTGACCCGGGCGCCGGACTCCCTGAGCGCGGTGCCGAGATCCTCCAGCACGTGCGCGACGATCTCGCCGACCGCCACCGGGCGGCGGTTCGGCTGTCCGCCGGCGGCGGCGTGCTTGAGGACGTCCTCGATCATCTGCCACATCCGGGTGGCCGAGGAGATCGCCCGCTGCGCGGCGTACTGGGCCTCCGGATCCCCCGCCACGGCGGGCAGCTCGGCCAGGTACGACGCGAAGCCGAGCACGCCGGTGAGCGGGTTGCGCAGGTCGTGGCTGACCTGCGCGGCGAAGTGCCGCAGCGCGTTGTTCGAGCGGGTCAGCTCGGCGCCGGTGCGCTCCACGGAGTCCAGCGCGTGGCGCAGCAGCCGGTCGCGGCGGTGCAGTTCCAGGATGTCGATCACCAGGCGGCCCAGCCGGTCCAGCGCGCCGCGCTGCTCCGGGGCCAGACCGCGGGGGTGCTCGTCGAAGACGCACAGTGTCCCGATGGCGTGCCCGCCCGGGGCGCGCAGCTGCGCGGCGGCGTAGAAGCGGACCCGGCCCAGCCCGCCGGTCACCCACGGGTTCCCGGCGAAGCGCGTGTCGGACCGGGCGTCCGGCACCGTCACCGGGTCGGACTCGGCGATGCTGATCGCGCACATCGAGTCGCCGCGGGCGCACACCTTCGGGTCTGTCCCGACGGTGACGATCGGATGCTGCAGGTGGTCGTCGAGGATGTGCACGGCGGCCTGAGCCACGCCGCAGACGTGCGCCGCCAGCTCGGCGGCGACCTGGAGGTCCGGCGGCGCCGGGACGCCGATGATCCCGTATTCGGCGACGGCCCGCAGCCGGGCCTCCTCCTCGGGCGGTGCCCGGAAGGTTCGCGTCGTCGTCATCCCGTATCCCCCGTCGGCGTGCCGCGCAAAGACGCAAATCGGACCATAGCGCGGCTGGGTTGCGGGTGGCACAGCCGGCCGTGCCTCCCGGCGGCGGATGGCGCCGCCGGGGGTGGACAATGCGCGCCCCAGTGGGCAGGATTCGCACACCGCAGGCGGACGAAAGGAATCGGGTGTCCAGCGACTTCGACACCGGCGGCCCGGCCGCAGCCGGGACGGCGGCCGGCCGCGTCGCCGACCGGGGCGCCACCGTCTGTGTGATCGGCGCCGGCCTCAGCGGCCTGCCGGCGGTGAAGAACCTGGTCGAGCACGGCTTCGAGGTCGACTGCTACGAGCGGGAGACCGGCGTGGGCGGCGCGTGGAACTGGCGGCACGACCGCAGCCCCATGTCGGCACACACGCACCTGATCAGTTCCAGGCCGACGACGCAGTACCCGGACTTCCCAATGCCGGACTCGTGGCCGGACTACCCCCACCACAGCCGGATGCTGGCGTACCTGGAGCGCTACGCCGACCATTTCGAGCTGCGCCAGCACATCTGGTTCGGCACGGAGGTGGTCCGGGTGCGGCCCGCCCCGGGCGACCGGTGGGAGGTGACCACCCGAGGCACTGGCGGCGCCGGCGGCCCCGAGGAGGAGCGCACGTCGCGGTACGCCGCCGTGGTCGTGGCCAACGGCCACAACTGGTCGCCCGTCCTGCCCGAGTACGAGGGTCTCGGCGACTTCGCCGGCCAGGTGTTGCCCGCGTCCGCCCTCTCCGACGGCGCCCAGCTGCGCGGCCGCCGCGTCCTCGTGGTGGGTGGCGGCAACACCGGCTGTGACGTCGCCGTGGAGGTCGCCCAGCAGGCCGCGGCGTGCTGGCACTCGACGCGCCGGGGCTACTGGTACCTCCCCAAGTACCTGCTCGGTCGCCCCACCGACCAGGTCAACGACGCCATCCTGGCGCTCCGGCTGCCCCTGCGGCTGCGGCAGTGGCTCTCCCAGCTCCTGCTCCGCCTCACCGTGGGGGATCTGCGCCGGTTCGGCCTGCGCCGGCCCGACCACCGGGTGCTGGAGACCCACCCGATCGTGAACGGCCAGCTGGTCCACCACCTGGGGCACGGCGCGATCACGCCGGTGCCCGACGTGGCGCGGTTCCACCGCTACGGCGTCGAGCTCGCCGACGGCCGCACCGTCGAGCCCGACGTCGTGGTGCTGGCCACCGGGTACCAGCCGCGCTTCGAATTCCTCGACCCGACGCTGCTGGACGCCGACGGGACCGGCCGGCCCCGGCTGCACCTGCACGCGTTCGGGCGGCAGCACCCGACGCTCGCCATCGTCGGGCTGCTGCAGCCCGCGGCCGGGATGGGCGTCCTGGTGCACTGGCAGGCGGTCACCGTCGCGCGGTGGCTGCGCCTGCGGGAGTCCCAGCCGGCCCGGGCCGCCGAGGTCTGGGCCGGGATCGCCCGCGAGGGGGCCCGCGGCTGGGCGCCCGCCGGCGTGCAGCCCACGGCGCGGCACTGGTTCGAGGTCGGTCACGTGCCGTACCTGCGTTCCCTGCAGCGCACGCTCGCGGCGCTGGCGGCGGCGTGACCGGCGCGCCGCGG
>DASQDS010000036.1:0-2369 GCA_035634075.1 Pilimelia sp.
CCGCGCGGGGCACCAGCACGCCGGCGAGCGCACCGGCGACGGCGCAGGCGGTGGCGGCGCAGGCGGCGGTGGCGGCGCAGGCGGTGGCGGCGCAGGCGACGGCGGGCGCGGGCATGGCGCCGGATGCTAGCGCCCGCGCGACCGTCGCGTGCACCCCTCTTTGCCGATGAATCGACTCCCCGGCCCGCCGCCGGCGTCGAGAATGGGAGGACGATCAGAAGACGGGACGGGGATGGCAGACGCACTGTGGCACCGGGACCCCGCGTCCACCGACGAGGCGCCCGTCGTCCTGCTGGTGGACGACGAGCCGACCGTGCTGGCGACGCTGGATCACCAGCTCAGCCGGGACTATCGGGTGGTCACGGCCCCGGACGGGCCGGCGGCCCTGGCGGAACTGGACCGGGAGGGACCGGTCGCGGTGGTCATCAGCGACATGCGGATGCCGGGGATGGACGGCATCGAGCTGCTCGGCGAGGTCCGGCGCCGGCACCCGGACACCACCAGGATGCTGCACACCGCCCGGGGGGACCTCAGCTCGGCCATCGCGGCGATCAACGACAGCGGCGTCTTCCGCTTCCTGCGCAAGCCCTGCCCCACCGGTGAGCTCCGCCGCACCGTCCGGGACGCGGTGGAGCGGCACCGGCTGGCGCTCGCCGAGCGCGAGATGCTGGACAAGACGCTGCGGACCAGCCTGCAGGCCCTCTTCGGCTGCCTGGAGCTGGCCAGTCCGCAGGCCTTCGCCCGCGCAGGGCGGATCCGGACGTTGGTGTCGGCCCTGTGCCGGGACCTCGCCCTGGAGAAGGTGTGGGAGATCGAGGTCGCCGCGATGGCCTCCCAGCTCGGGGCGGTCACCGTCCCGCCGAGCGTGCTGCAGAAGCTCGACCGCGGGCTGCCCCTGCCGGACGAGGAGCAGCGCATGATCGACGCGATGCCGGACGTCGCCGTCCGGCTGTTGGGCGACGTGCCGATGCTCGAGGACGTCGTGGCGATCGTCCGGGGCATCCAGCCGGCGCCGGACGACCTCCCGCGGGAAACCGCCCGGCCCGCCCCGCCGGTCGTCTCCGTCGCGGTCGCCGTGCTGCGCGCCGCCATCGAGTTCGAGACCTTCGAGAGCCGCGGGGTGGCTACCGACAGCGCGATCGCCGTACTCGAGCGCCAGGGGGACCACCAGAGCGACGTGCTGGGGGCGCTGCGCCGGGTGCGCGGCGGCCCCGCCACCCCGGCGGCGGTGCGGGCGCTGCGCGTCTGGGAGGTTGAGGTCGGGATGCGCATCGCCGAGGACGTCGTCGCCCTCAACGGCCCGGTCCTCATCGGCCGCGGCATGGTCGTCACGGAGGTGCTCCTCGGCCGGATGGCGAACTTCAAGCGGATGGGGCAGGTCGCCGAGCCGGTGCTGGTCACCGTGCCAGGCGAGCGGCCGGTCCCCACCGAGGCGCGACGATGACCACCGACGGCGGCACGGCGGCCGCCATCCACGCCCGGGTCGCGGACCTCATCGAGGACGACGACCCCGACGACGTCGCCTTCGTCGAGCGGCTGATCTCCTCGTTCCTGGCCCGGGCGCCTGGCATGCTGGCCAGCCTCGACGACGCGCTCGCGGCCGGTGACGCCGCCCTCGCCGCCCACTGGGCCCACGCGATCAAGGGCGCCGCGGCCAACATCGGCGCGGACGCCGTCGCCGAGATCGGCGCGGACGCCGAGCGGCTGGCCGACGCCGGGGAGTTGCCCGACGCCCGCGATCATCCGGTCCGGCTCCGCGCCGCGCTCGCCGCCACCGCCCCGGAACTGACCGGCGTCATGGCGGGCCTCCGGCGGCGCCGGGGCGGCTAACCCGGGTCCCTCCGGCGTGCCGGCGGAGGCGCGGCGGGCGGCAGTCGGCGAAACGCGGCGAGGTTGGCGCGGTTGGGGGAGGTGAGGTCACCAGGCCATCACGCTACGGTGGCTCGAGCAGGGCCGTCCCGGCGCGGTGGCCCGCCGGTCAGTCACGTGCACCAGGAGGCCATCGCCCATGTCGAACTACGGACCCCCCGGTGGGCCATATCCCGGCCAGCCGCAGGACCCGTGGCAGGGCCGGCAACCACAGGAGCCGTACGACCAGCCGGCCGACCCGTGGGGCGGCGCGCAGGACGCGCCGGGCTCCCCGGCGCACGCCTACGGGCAGGACCAGCGTTACGGCCAGGACCCGGGGTACGGGCAGGACCAGGGGTACGGCTACGGCCAGGACCCGGGATACGGGCAGGCGCCCGGGTACGAGCCCACGCCGAGATACGACAGCTACGGCAGCCCGGCCGGCTACGGCAGCCCGGCCGGCTACGGGAGCCCGGCCGGCTACGGCAGTCCCGTGGCTTACCCGGAGGGGCAGGCGTACG
>DASQDS010000037.1:0-10491 GCA_035634075.1 Pilimelia sp.
GGGTCAGGGGAAGCGCGTCCAGCGGGACGAACGCGCTGGGGACCATGTAGTCGGGAAGGCCGGCGCCCACCTGCGCCCGCAGCGCGTCGGCCTGCGCGCCGCCCACCACGTACGCCACCAGGCGCCCGTCGCGGACCACCACCGCGCAGTCGTCCACGCCGGCGTAGCGGCGCAGCACGGACTCGATCTCGCCCGGCTCGATGCGGAAGCCGCGGATCTTCACCTGCTCGTCGGCGCGGCCCAGGAACTCCACCAGCCCGTCGGCGGTCCACCGGGCCCGGTCACCGGTGCGGTACATCCGCTCCCCCGGGCCGCCGTACGGGTCGGCGAGGAAGCGCGTCGCGGTCAGCCCCGGCCGGTTCAGGTAGCCGCGGGCCACCTGCGCCCCGGCCAGGTACAGCTCGCCCGGGATCCCGACCGGCACCGGGCGCAGCGCGGAGTCCAGCACGTACGCCCGCGTGTTGCCCAGCGGGCGGCCCACCACCGGCCGGGGGGAGTCGCCGACCCGGCAGGAGAGCGCGTCGACGGTGTTCTCCGTCGGCCCGTAGACGTTGTACACGGTCGTGCCGGGCACCCCGGTCAGCTCGCGCCACAGGGACTCACCGAGCGCCTCGCCGCCGAGGACCAGCACCGCGGGCCGGTGCCGGCCCTCGTCGAGCAGGCCGGCGGGCAGCAACTGCCGCAAGAACGTCGGCGTCACGTCCAGGTAGTCGATCCGGTGCTCGTCGAGGTAGCCCAGCAGGGCCTGCGGGTCCAGCCGCACGTCCTCGTCCAGGACGTGCAGCTCGTGGCCGGCGGCCATCAGCAGCGGCCCCTCCCACGACGTGTCGAAGGAGAACGCGGCGGTCAGCGCCGCCCGCACCCGCGGCTGGGCGGCGGTGAGCAGGCCGTGGCGGTGGTTGTGGAACAGGTTGGCCAGCTGGCGGTGCTCCACCGTGACGCCCTTGGGCCGCCCGGTCGAGCCAGAGGTGTAGATGACGTACGCCGCGTGCGCCGGCCGCAGCGGGCGGGTCCGCTCCGCGTCGGTGAGGTCGCCCTCGGCGCGGCGGGCCAGCTCGCGTACCGTCCGGGGGTCGTCGAGGGCGACCCGGTCCACCCCGTCGGGGAGCGCGACGCCACCCGTGGTGAGGACCACCGCCGGTGCGGCGTCGGCGAGGACGAACGCGATCCGGTCGGCCGGCAGCTCGGGGTCGACCGGCAGGTACACCCCGCCCGCCTTGGCGACGGCCAGCAGCGCCACCACCGACTCGGCCGACCGGGGCAGCGCCACCGCCACCGCCGTCTCCGGCCCCACCCCGCGGCGCGCCAGCAGCCGGGCCAGCCGGTTCGCGCGCGCGTTCAGCTGGGCGTACGTCAGCGCCGTGTCGCGGTACACCAGCGCCGTCGCGTCCGGCGTGCGGCCAACCTGCGCCTCGAAGACGTCGCCGAAGGTCGCCGGTGGCGCGGCCAGGTCGGTGGCGTTCCACTGCCGCAGCACCCGCTGCCGATCGCCCTCGGTCAGCAGGCTCAGCTCGGCCATCGGGCGGTCCGGCTCGGCGGCGACGGCGCCGAGCAGCACCAGCAGGTGGCCGGCCAGCCGTTCGATGGTGGCCGCGTCGAAGAGGTCGGTGTTGTACTCGACGAATCCGGCGAGGCCGTCCGCCCGCTCCTCGAACTCCACCGAGATGTCGAACGTCGCCGCCCGCCGCGACAGGTCCACCTCGGACACCGCCAGGCCGGCGAGCGCGGGCGCGGTGCGCCGGGTGTTCTGCAGCAGCACCAGCACGTCGAAGAGGGGGTTGCGGCTGACGTCCCGCTCCGCGCCGGCGGCCTCGATGAGCCGCTCGAAGGCGACGTCGTCGTTGGCGAACGCGTCCAGCGCGGTCGCCCGCACCGCCGCCAGGAACTGCCCGAACGTCGCGCGCTGGTCCACCCGGGAACGCAGCACGACCGTGTTGACGAAGAACCCGACGAGGCGTTCCAGCTCGGGCCGGTTGCGACCGGCGGAGACCGTGCCGAGCGCGACGTCGTCCTGCCCGGCGTAGCGGGCGAACAGCAGCGTGCAGGCGGCCAGCAGGGTGGTGAACAGGGTGGTGTCGTGGCCGCGGGCCAGCTCGGCGAGTCGGGCCGTCACGGTCGCCGGGACGGTGAAGGGGTGCACGGCGCCGTTCGCGGTGCGGACCGCCGGGCGCGGCCGGTCGGTCGGCAGGTCCAGCGGCCGGAGGCCGGCGAGCTGCCCCCGCCAGTAGTCCAGCCGCCGCCGCGCCGCCGGCCCGGTGGCCTGCTCCCGCTGCCACACCGCGAAGTCCGCGTAGTCCACCGGGAGTTCGGGCAGCGCGGCCGGCACGCCGCGGCGGGCGGCGTCGTACAGGACGGCCAGGTCGTCCATCAGCACGCCCATCGACCAGCCGTCGGTGACGATGTGGTGGGCGGCCAGCAGCAGGACGTGGTCGTCGTCGGCCAGGCGGACCAGCGTCACCCGGAACAGCGGCCCCCGCCGCAGATCGAACGGTACGGAGTACGCCTCGAACAGCAGCTCGTCCAGCCCGGCGGGGCCCGGCCGGTCCGCGGCCACGTCCAGCACCGGCACGTACAGGTCCGGCACCGGGTGGACGACCTGCACCGCCCGGCCGTCGATGTCGTCGAACGTCGTGCGCAGGGACTCGTGCCGGGTGGCGAGCGCCCGCACCGCGCCGGTGAGGGCGCCCCGGTCGAGCGGGCCGTGCAGCCGCAGCGCCAGCGCGCTGTTGTACTCCGCGGTGCCGGGCGCGAACTCGTCGAGGAACCAGAGCCGTTGCTGGGAGAACGACAGCGGCAGCGGTCCGCCCCGCGGCGCGCGCGGGATGCCCGGGGCCGGCGCGGTCGGGCGCGACCCGGCCAACCGCTGGCGCAGGAGTTCTTGCATGTGCGGGGGGAGGGCGGCGATGCGGCTCTGCTGCTCGGACGGCATCCGGGTGTGCTCCTTATCGAAGGTCGACGGCGCCGTCACCGGCGGCCAGGCTCTCCAGCTCGCGGAGGATTTCGTCCTCCACGAGCCGGGCCACGGCGGCGATGGTGCGGGCGGTGAGAATGTCGCGCGGGGTGAGGGTGACGCCGAACACGGTGGCGATCCGCGAGGTGATCAACATGCCGCGGATGGAGTCCCCACCCACGTCGTAGAAGCTGTCGTGGACGCCGATGGCGGCGACGCCGAGCACCTCGGTCCAGATCTCGGCGACCGCCCGCTCGGTGTCGGTGCGTGGCGGCACCCGGTCGGCCGCCGGCGGGGCCGTGAAGTTCGGTGCGGGCAGGGCGGAGCGGTCGAGCTTGCCGTTGGGGCTCAGCGGCAGCCCGTCGAGCGGCACGAACACCGCCGGGACCATGTGCTCGGGCAGCGTGGCGGCCAGCGCCGCCCGCAGCGCGGCAGAATCCAGCGCGGCGGGATCCAGCGCGGCGGTTGGGCCGCCGGGGGTCGGGCCCGGCACCACATAGGCGACCAGCCGCTCGTCGCGGGCCAGCACCGCGCACGCCGCCACGCCGGGGCAGCCGCCGAGCGCCGCCTCGACCTCGCCCAGCTCGATCCGGCAGCCGCGGATCTTCACCTGGTGGTCCACGCGGCCCAGGAACTCCAGCGTCCCGTCGGCGTTCCACCGGGCCAGGTCCCCGGTGCGGTACATCCGCGCGCCGGGGGGGCCGTACGGGTCCGCCACGAAGCGGCCGGCGGTGAGGCCGGGGCGGTGCAGGTAGCCGCGGGCCAGCTGCACGCCGGCGAGGTACAGCTCACCGGGCATGCCGGGCGGCACCGGCCGGAGGCCGGCGTCGAGCACGTACGTGCGGGTGTTCCACACCGGCCGGCCGATCGGCACGGTCGACCCGGCGGCATCGGGGCGGCACGGGTGGTAGGTCACATCGACGGACGCCTCGGTCGGGCCGTACAGGTTGTGCAGCCCGGCGGGCAGGATCCGGTGGAACTCGGCGGCCAGGTCAGCCGGCAGGGCCTCGCCGCTGCAGATGACCCGCCGCAGGGATCCGCAGCCGGCGGCGGCCGGCTCGGCCAGGAAGGCCCGCAACATCGACGGTACGAAGTGGATGGTCGTCACGGCCTCGTCCTGGATCAGCCGGGCGAGGTACGCCGGGTCCCGGTGCCCCTCGGGCCGGGCGACGACCAGGGTGGCACCAGCCAGCAGCGGCCAGAAGTACTCCCACACCGACACGTCGAAGCTCGCCGGGGTCTTCTGCACGACCACGTCGCCCGGGCCGAGCCCGTACTCCCGCTGCATCCACAGCAGCCGGTTGACGATCCCGCCGTGCGGCACGACGACGCCCTTGGGCCGGCCGGTCGAGCCGGAGGTGTAGATGACGTACGCGGGACTCGCCGGG
Organism: Pilimelia sp.; assembly: GCA_035634075.1. Lineage (GTDB taxonomy): Bacteria > Actinomycetota > Actinomycetes > Mycobacteriales > Micromonosporaceae > DASQDS01. The sequence continues at coordinate 4,339 of DASQDS010000037.1, forward strand.
GTCAGCGGCGCCGCCCGGTCCCCGTCGCCTGGCGGGGTGGCCGGGAACCCGGTCACCTCGCGGACCGTCTCGGCCCGGTCCAGGACCAGCACCGGGCGGGCGTCGGCGAGCATGAAGGCGATCCGGTCGGCCGGCAGGTCCGGGTCCACCGGCAGGTACGCCCCGCCGGCCTTGAGTACCGCCAGCAGCGCCACCACCAGCTCCAGGCACCGGGGCAGCGTGACGGCCACGCACCGCTCCGGGCCGACGCCGGCGGCGATGAGCTTGTGCGCCAGCCGGTCGGACCAGGCGTGCAGCTGCGCGTACGACAGCGAGTCCACGCCGAAGGCCAACGCCCGGGCGTCGGGATCCCGGCCGGCCTCGGCGGCCAGCAGGTCGGGCAGGGTGGCCGGGGCGACCGGGTGGCCGGTGTCGTTCCACTCGTCGAGCACCTGCCGGCGCTCCGCCGCGGTGATCATCGGCAGGTCGGCCAGCGGGCGCTCCGGGTCAGCAGCGATCGCGGCCAGCAGCGCGCGCAGGTGGCCGGCCAGCCGCTGGGCCGTCGACTCGTCGAACAGCGCGGGGTCGTAGCCCAGCGTCAGCCGCAGCCGGTCACCGGGGTACGCCAGCAGGCTGAGCGGGAAGTTCGTCGTCTCGACGGCGTCCAGCTCGCTGACCCGGACGCCGTGCGGGCCCGGGCCGGCCTGCCCGGCACCGGCCTGATAGTCCTCGATCGGGTAGTTCTCGAAGACCACGATGGAGTCGAAGAGGTCCGCGGGGGCGGGCACGTCGCTCCAGGCGTGCATCTTCGCGAGCGGCACGTGCTCGTACTGCCGGGAATCGGTCTGGTCCGCCTGCAGCCGCCGCAGCCAGTCGACGGTGCCGGCGCCGCCGTCGACGTCCACCCGCACCGGCAGCGTGTTGATGAACAGGCCGGTGATCGTGTCGGCGCCGGGCAGGTCGGCCGGTCGGCCGGCGACCGTGGCGCCGAAGCAGACGTCGCGCTGGCCGCTGTAGCGGGCCAGCAGGATCGCCCACGCGCCCTGCACGAGGGTGTTGAGCGTGAGCCGGTGGCGGCGGGCCACCTCGTGCAGCCGGCCCGACTCAGCCTCGTCCAGCGCGACGGCGCAGCGGTGCGCCGAGCGGCTGGCGTGGGCCCGGGCCGGCGCCCGGTCGTACGGCAGCGGCGTCGGCGCCGCGAGACCGGCCAGCACCCGGCGCCAGTGTTCCTCGGCAGGGCCCTCGTCCCGGCGGGCCAGCCAGGCCAGGTAGTCGCGGAACGGTCGCCGGGCGGGCAGCACCGCCGGGCCGTCGGCGCGGCGCAGGGCGGCGTGGCAGGCGAACACGTCGGACAGGACGCCGAAGATGCTCCAGCCGTCCAGCAGCACGTGGTGGAAGGTCCAGACGACCCGCACCTCGGTGCGGGACAGCCGGGCCAGCGCAAGCCGCATCAGCGGCGCCGCCGTCAGGTCCAGCCCGGCGGCGCGGTCCTTCTCGAGCAGCCCCGCCAGCTCCGCCCGGCGCCCGTCGGCGGCCAGGCCCGTCCAGTCGTGGTAGGCCACCGGCAGGGCGGCGGTGCGGCGCACCACCTGCAGCGGCGCGGGCACCCCGGCCCAGACGATCGCGCTGCGCAGCACCGGGGTCCGGTCGACCACCTGCTGCCAGGCCATCGCCAGCGCCCCGGGATCGGGTACGCCGTCGAGCACGAACGTCGCCTGTTGGACGTACACCCCCGCCGCGGCCTGGTTGAGGCCGTGGAAGACCATCCCGGCCTGCATCGGGGTGAGCGGGTAGATGTCCTCGACGTCCCGGCCGGTGCCGGCGAGGCGGTCCACCGTGGCCTGGTCGAGCCCGGCCAGCGGGAAGTCCGACGGGGTCCGCCCGCCGGTGCCCGGGACGGTGCAGTGCGCCACGATGTCCCGCAGGGCGGCACACAGCCGGTCGGCGAGGCCGGCGACCGTGGCCGGCCGGTGCCGGTCCGCCGAATAGGACCAGGTGAACTCCAGCCGGCCGGCGTGCACGTGGCACACGACGTCGAGCAGGTGCGGCCGCTCGGCCGCCGGGTCCTCGTCGAGGGCCAGGCCGCCGCGCACGCCGCGGAACACGCCGTCCCCGCCCACCGGCCAGTCCAGCTGCCCGAGGTAGTTGAAGCTGACCTGTGGTGCGGCACCCGCCGGTGGCGGGCCGACGGCGAGGTGGCGCAGGGCGCCGTACCCGATCCCCCGGCGCGGGACGGCCCGCAGCTGCTCCTTCACCGACTTCAGCGTGGCGCCCCAGTCCGCGCCGTCCGGCACGTCGAGCGTCACGGGGTACACGGTGGTGAACCAGCCGACCGTGCGGGACACGTCGACGCCGTCGAGGATCTCCTCGCGGCCGTGGCCCTCCAGGTCCACGGCCACCGGACCGCCGCCGGTCCAGCCGCGCAGCACGGTGGCCAGTGCGGCGAGCAGCACGTCGTTCACCTGGGTCCGGTAGGCCCTCGGCACGTGCTGGAGCAGCGCGGCGGTCTCCCGCTCGCCCAGCGTGACGGTGACCGACCGGGCGGCGCCGGCCGTGTTGGTCCGGGCCGTGTCAGCGCCCGCCGTGTCGGCGGGTGGGATGTCGATGGGCAGGCGCGGCACGGCGCGGGCGCCGGTGGCCGCCCAGTGGGCGCGCTCGTCGTCGAAACCGCCGGCGGCCGCGTGCCCGGCCAGCCACCGGGCCCAGTCCCGGAACGCGGTGGTCTTGGCCGGCAGCGAGATCGGCGCGCCGGTCGCGGCCTGCTGGTACGCGGTCGCCAGGTCGGTGACCAGCAGCCGCCAGGACACCGCGTCGACGACGAGGTGGTGCACCGCCAGCAGCAGCACCGACCCGCCCGTCTCAGCATCGGTGCCCGTGCCCGTGCCCGTGCCGGTGTCGGTGTCGGTGTCGGTGTTCGCGGCGAAGAGGGTGGCCCGCACGAGCGGGCCGGTGGCGAGGTCGGGGACGCCGTGGGCGGCCCGGCCGGCGCGCAGCAGCGCCGGCAGGTCCACCGGCCCGGGCGACTCGCGGCGGATGAGCCGTACGGGGGACGCCGCCGCAACGTCCTGCACGCGCTCGCCGGCCGCCCGGGGGAACCGGGTGCGCAGCGCGTCGTGGTGCCCGACCACCGCCGCCAGCGCGGCCCGCAGCGCCGCCTCATCCACGTCCCCGGCCAGCTCCAGGGCCAGGCACTGGTCGAAGCGCCCGGGGGTGGTGTACTCGGTCAGCAACCACCGTTGGATCGGGGTGAGCGGCGCCGTGCCGCTGACCGGGCCCTGCTCGGCGACCGCCGGGGCCGGCGCGGCCGCGGCGACCGCCGGGGCCAGCGCCGCGATGCTCTGGTGCCGGAACAGGTCCCGGGAGGTGAGCTGCAGGCCGGCCGCGCGGGCCCGCGACACCAGTGTGATCGCGAGGATCGAGTCGCCGCCGAGGTCGAAGAAGTTGTCCTCGACGCCGACCCGGTCGACCCCGAGCACCTCCGCCCAGACGCCGGCCAGGACCCGCTCGGTGTCGGTGCGCGGCGCGGCGTACCGGTCCGGCGCGCCCGTCAGGTCCGGCGCCGGCAGGGCGCGCCGGTCCAGCTTCCCGTTCGGGCCCAGCGGGAGCGTGTCGAGGACGACGATCGCCGCCGGCACCAGGTAGTCGGGCAGCTCGGCCGCGAGCCCCCGGCGCAGCTCGGCCGCCAGGCCCCGACGCAGCTCGGCCGCCAGGCCCCGACGCAGCTCCGCCGCCAGGCCCCGACGCAGCTCCGTCCCGTCGGCCGCGCCCGGGTCGGCGGGTACCACATAGCCGACCAGCCGCCGGGCGCCGGGCCGGTCGGCGCGGGCGACCACCGCCGCCGCCACCACCCCGGGCTGCCGGGCGAGCGCCGCCTGCACCTCGCCGAGCTCGATCCGGAAGCCGCGGATCTTCACCTGCTCGTCGACCCGGCCGAGGAACTCCAGCTGGCCGTCGGCCGCCCAGCGCACGAGGTCGCCGGTGCGGTACATCCGCGACCCCGGGCCGCCGAACGGGTTGGCCAGGAAGCGCTGCGCGGTCAATCCCGGCCGGTCGAGGTAGCCGCGGGCCAGCCCGAGCCCGGCGACGTACAGCTCGCCCGGGACGCCGACCGGCACCGGCCGCAGGCGCGCGTCCAGCACGTACGCCCGGGTGTTCCAGATCGGTCGGCCGATCGGCGGCACCCCGCCGGGCGACAGCGGGTCGCTCCAGGTGGACACGACGGTGGACTCCGTCGGGCCGTACGAATTGATCATGTGTCGGCCGGGCGCCCAGCGCGCGACGAGGTCGGCGCCGCACGCGTCGCCGCCGACGATGACGCAGCGGAAGTCGGGCAGCGTTTCGGTGGGTGGGGTCCCGGCGCGCGCAGCAGCGGGCGGGAGCTGGGCAGGCGGCGGGAGGGTGGCGAGGGCGGCCGGCGGGATCAGCGCGTGGGTGACGCGCCGGCTCGCCAGTACCTCGGCCAGCCGGTCGCCGAGCAGCGGGCCGGGCGGCGGCACGACGAGGGCCGCACCGGCCGGCAGGGCCAGGCAGAGCTCCAGGATGGCGGCGTCGAAGCTCGGCGAGGAGAACTGCAGCACCCGGTCGCCGGGGCGCACGTCGTACCGCTGCGCCTCGGCGGCGGCGAAGCTGGCCAGGCCTCGGTGCGTGACCACGACGCCCTTGGGCCGCCCGGTGGAGCCGGAGGTGTAGATGACGTACGCGGGGTGGTCGGGCAGCAGCCGGGCGGTGCGGTCGGCGTCGGTGAGCGGCGTGGCCGGCAGCGCCGCCAGCGCCGCCGCCGTGGCCGGGTCGTCCAGCGCGATCGTCGGCGGGCCGTCGTCCAGCGCGGGTCCGTCCAGTGCGGGTCCGTCCAGTGCGGGTCCGTCCGGTGCGGGCCCGTCCGGGGTGGCGCCATCCGGGGTGTGCCCGCCCGGCGCGCCGCCGGCCAGGGTCAGGACGAGGGCCGGCGTTGCGTCGCGCAGCATCAACGCGATCCGCTCCGCGGGGTAGCCGGGGTCCACGGGCAGGAACGCCGCCCCGGCCTGGGCGGCGGCCAGCTGCGCGACCACGATCTCCACCGACCGGGGCAGCGCCAGCGCGACGATCCGCTCGGGGCCGGCCCCGTACCGGATCAGCAGCCGGGCCAGCCGGTTGGCCCGCCCGGCGAGCTCCGCGTAGCTGACCGGCCCTCCGTCGGCCAGCAACGCCGGCCGGTCCGGCGTGCGGGCGACCTGCCTGCCGAACAACTCGCCGAGGGTGGCCGGCTCAATCGCGCGGTCGGTGTCGTTGCGGCCCACCAGCACCTCGGCGCGCTCGGCGTCGGTGAGCAGCTCCACAGCGCCCAGCGGCAGCGCCGGCTCGGCGGTGACTGCGTCGATGAGCCGGACGAGGTGCGCGGCGAGGCGTTCGACGGAGGCCGGGGCGAAGAGGCCGGCGTTGTACTCCACCGCCAGCGTCAGCCCGCCGCCGCGCGGCACGAACTCGAAGACCAGGTCGAACCGGGCGGCCGGGCGGGGCAGGTCGTGCTCGGAGATCCGCAGGTCGCCCGCCCGGCGGTCGCCGACAAGGTCGTGCTGCAGGACGACCACCGCCTGCACCAGCGGTGTGCGGCCCGGGTCGCGTTCCGGCGCCAGCTCCTCGACCAGCCGGTCGAACGGCACCGCGGCGTGCGCGAAGGCGCCGAGCACGGTCTCCCGGACGTCGGCCAGCAGGTCGTCGAACGTCCGCCCGTCGTCCACGGTGGAGCGCAGCACGAGCGTGTTGACGAAAAAGCCGACGAGCCGCTCGAGCTCGGGCCGGTCCCGGCCCGTCACCACCGTGCCCAGGGCGATGTCGCGCTGGTGAGAGTACCGGGCCAGCAGCGCCTGCACCGCCGCCACCAGCGTCATGAACACGGTCGCCCCGCGGCGCTGGCCCTGGGCGGCCAGCCGGTGGACCAGCGCCGCCGGCAGCTCGCGGCGGTGGATTCCGCCCGCGGTGCCCCGCGTCTCCGGCCGGGGCCGGTCGGTGGGCAGCTCCAGCGGTTCGATGCCGGCCAGCCGGTCCCGCCAGTACGCCAGGTCGTCGTGCAGCGCGGGCCCACCCGACCGGCCGGCCTCCCAGGCGGCGAAGTCGGCGTACTGGAGTTCCGGTCCGGCCGGCCGGACCGGCCCGGCCGGCCCGCCCGTGGTCGCCGCCGCGTACGCTGCGGTCAGC
>DASQDS010000038.1:0-21856 GCA_035634075.1 Pilimelia sp.
GCATGCTCGGCGGGAACGGCGGCATGGTCGGGGTGGATGGCGGCGGACGGGCGGCGGTGGTCGGCCGGCGGTGCGGTCATACCCCCTCTAACGGGGCAAACCGCCCCAGCGTCACACGGCCGTCTGCGGCGGGGGCCCGCCCGCCCCCGGCGGCGGCGGGCGGCGCGGCGGCGTCGAGGACAGGATCAGCCGGTACGCCGCGACGGCGAACGCGAGGCTGCCGCCGAACATCATCACCACGGCGACCGTGTTGCCGGAGGTCAGCAGGAGGTCCCCCTCGGCGCTCCGGTTGGCCGCCCACACCACGATCCCGATCCACACCAGCGCCGGCAGCCAGCCCAGCCAGCGCTTGCCGGTCACCCCGGCGGTGAACCACACCAGCCAATAGTTGATCACTAGGGCGGCGGCGGCGGACACCCAGATGAACTGGCCGCCCAGCCGCAGCGGCGACAGGAACACCTCGAGCAGCGCGCTGGCGCCGGCGATCAGCACCGCGACCAGCAGGCCGGCGACGCGCAACGCCACGTCCAGGGCCGGGGCGAACGGAGCCCACCGGGGCGGCCGCGCCGGCTCGGCGGCGGCGGCCACCGGAGCGTCCGCCGGCGCGTCCGGTCGGGGTGCGGCGTCCACCATCACATCGTGGCCGGGACGCCGGCCGGCTCGCGGACTTCCGGCCCACCGGCCGCCGGCAGGCCGGCGAACAGGTCCGCCTCCCACCCGAACGGCCCGCCGCCCGGGCCCCGCTCCCCCTGCGCCAGCGTGTAGTACTCCACGCCCATGAACTCGCCGCCGAAGTTGCCCGCTATCGAGTAGAGCCACGAGGTGGCCGGGATCTGCGTGGCGTGCGCGCGCAACGCGGCGACCTTGGCGTCGTGCTGGTCGGTGGCGTCGATGCGGGCGGCGATCTCGTCGTCCGGCGTGCCGAACGGGAAGTCCGCCTCCTCCATCTCCGCGAACGGGTTGTCCGCCGACTCGCGGAAGGCGGCCACCCCGGCCTCCAGCACGCTGCGCGGGACGGCCGTCCAGTAGATCTTGTCGGGGCCGAAGCCCGCCGCCGCCGCCAGCTCCGCGGCGCGCGTCGCCACCCGGTGCGCCTGGATGTGGTCCGGATGCCCGTAGAAGCCGTTCGGGTCGTACGTCACCAGCACCTGCGGGCGGACCTCGCGGAAGACCTCCACCAGGTGACCGGCCGCGGCGTCCACGTCGGCCTGCCAGAACGCCCGCGGGTGGTCGTTGGTCGGCAGGCCCATCATGCCCGAGTCGCGGTAGCGCCCGGCGCCGCCGAGGAACCGCTGGTCGGTCACGCCGAGCGCGGCGCAGGCGGCCGCCAGCTCCGCGATCCGGTACCCGCCCAGCTGGTCCGCCTCGGCCGCCGCCAGCCCGGCCAGCTCGGGGACGTGGATCTCGCCCTCCTCGCCGAGCGTGCACGTGACGAGCGTGACGTGGGCGCCCAGCGCGGCGTAGTGGGCCATCGTGGCGCCGGTGCCGATCGCCTCGTCGTCCGGGTGGGCGTGCACGAAAACGATCCGTCGGGGGGTCGCGGCGGCGCTGCCTGCGTCTCTCACGTGCGCCACTGTAGTCGCCGACACGCCGGACACTGGCGGACACCTCGGCCGAGTTGGGGCACGATCGAGTCGTGGACTATCCGGACTCAGCGGCCCGTACCCGCCGCTTCACCTGCGGCGCACCGCGGGCGGTGAGCGTCTCCGCGGACGGCGCGCGGGTCATCTTCCTGCGCTCGTCCGGGCCCGAGGACCCGGCCGACCAGCTCTGGGTGCTCGACGTCGCCACCGCCACCGAGCGGCTGATCGCCGACCCGACCGCGCTGCTCGCGGACACCCTGCGCGCGGCCGCCCCGGAGCGCTCGGCGGACCCGCTGGCCGAGGCGCTTCCCGCGCGGGAGCGGGCCATGCGGGAGCGGCTGCGGCTGTCCGCCGGCGGCATCGGCTCGTACGCGCTGGACGCGGCCGCCCGCATCGCCACGTTCACGCTGGCCGGCCGCCTCTTCCGGGCCGACCTGCCGCGCGGCGAGGTGGTGGAGGTGCCGGTCGTCGGGCCGGCGGTGGACCCGCGGCCCGACCCCACCGGGGAGCGGATCGCGTACGTCACCGGTGGGGCTCTGCGCGTCGTCGACGGCGACGGGGAAGACGCGCTGCTGGCCGGCGAGGCGGACGCCGGCGGCGCGGTCTCCTGGGGGTCGGCGGAGTTCATCGCGGCGGAGGAGTTCCACCGGTTCCGCGGCTACTGGTGGGCCCCGGACGGGCGGTCGGTGCTGGCCGCGCGCGTGGACGAGTCCCGGGTGGCCCGCTGGCACCTGCACGACCCGGCCGAGCCGGGCCGACCGCCCACCGCCGTGGCGTACCCGCGGGCCGGCACCGCCAACGCGGAGGTCAGCCTGCACCTGCTCGACCTCGACGGCGGCTGGGTGGACGTGCACTGGGACCGGGAGACCTACCCGTACCTCGTGGCGGTCGACTGGGCCGACGGCGGGCCGCTGATCACCGTGCTGCGCCGCCTCCAGCAGCACGGGCTGGTGCTGGCCGTCGACGGCCGCACCGGCGAGACGCAGGTGCACGCCGAGCTGGCCGACCCGCGCTGGGTGGAGCCGGTCGCCGGGACGCCGTGCCACCTCAGCGACGGCCGGGTGCTGGTCGGCGGCGAGCTGGCGCACGACGGGTACGACGCGCGCTGCCTCTTCGCCGACGGCACGCTGCTCACCCCGCCGGCGCTCTACGTGCGCCGGGTCGTCGGCGCCGTGGGCGACGGGCCGCGCGGGCCGGGCTTCCCGCCGCCGGACCTGCTCGTCGAGGCCAGCGAGGGCGAGCCGAGCGAGCAGCACCTCTACCGCGTCCGCACCGTCGTCGGCAGCGTCGGCATCGACGCGCGCCGGCTCACCGCGGCGGCCGGCTGGCACGTCGGGGCGACCGGCGGCGACGTCATCGTGATCGGCAGCGCCGCCCTGGACCACCCCGGCACCCGGTGGACGGTCTGGCGGGGCGACACGCAGGTCGCCAGAATCGCCTCCCGGGCGGCGGCGCCGCCGTACGCGCCGCGACCCACGCTGGAGCGGGTCACCGACCGGCGGCTGCCGGCCGCCGTGGTCTACCCCCGCGCGCACGTCGCGGGCCGCCGCCTGCCGGTGCTGCTCGACGTGTACGGCGGGCCGGGTCACCAGGAGGTGGTCGCGGCGCGGTCCCGGTGGGTGGCCCGGCAGTGGTGGGCCGACGCCGGCTTCGCGGTGGTCACGATCGACAACCGGGGTACGCCGGGCGTGGCCCCCAGCTTCGAGAAGGTGATCCACCGGCGGCTGGCCGACGTGGTGCTCGGCGACCAGGTGGACGCCATCGGGGCCCTCGCCGAGAAGCACCCCGACCTGGACCTGGGCCGGCTGGCCGTCCGCGGGTGGTCGTTCGGCGGCTGGCTGGCCGCGCTGGCCGTACTGCGCCGGCCGGACCTCTTCCGGTGCGGGATCGCCGGCGCCCCGGTCACCGACTGGGCGCTCTACGACACCGCCTACACCGAGCGCTATCTGGGCCTGCCGGACGACGCGCGCGACGTGTACGCCCACCACAGCCTGCTGGAGCTGGCCCGGGAACGGCCGGCCGGGCCGGCGGAGGCGCGGCCGCTGCTGCTGGTGCACGGGCTGGCTGACGACAACGTCGTGGCGGCGCACACGCTGCGCCTGTCGGCCGCGATGCTGGCCGCCGGCCGCCCGCATGCGGTGCTGCCGCTGACCGGCGCCTCCCACATGGCCGCCGGCGGCGTGGCGGAACGGCTGCTCCCGCTCGAACTGGACTTCCTCCGCCGCCATCTGGCCGGCTGACCGGCGCGGCGGGTCTTGTCGCAGGGCTGGCCTCTCGTCGGCGCCATGACGGAGCGAAGGTCATGAGCCACTTCGACGCGGCCACGACCGCGGTGCAGGCGGCCCTCGACGCCGGCGCCCGGTACGCCGACGCGCGGGTCATGCACCGCCGGCACGAGTCGATGGCGGCCCACGACGGCGACATCGAGGACGTCACGCAGGGCGAGGACGCCGGCCTGGGCGTACGGGCGCTGGTCGGCGGCTCGTGGGGCTTCTACGCCGTACCCGACGTGGGCGACGCCGAGGCGCGCGCGGCCGGCACGCGCGCCGCGCAGATCGCCGTGGCCAGTGGCCGCGTCCCCGGGCCGGCGGCGGCGCTGGTGCCGGCCCTGCCCGCGGTCGGCTCGTGGTCCTCCCCCTGCGCCGTCGACCCGCTCGGTGTGCCGCTGTCGGTGAAGGGGGACATGCTCGTGGCGGCCACCGCCACGATGCGCGCGCACGGCGCGGACGTCGCGGAGGGGCACTACGCGGTGTGGGACACGGCGAAGTGGTTCGTCTCCAGCGAGGGCCACCGCGTCGACCAGCGGATCCGCGAGTGCGGCGCGGGCATCGCCGCGACCGCCGTCGGCGACGGCGAAACCCAGCACCGCTCGTCCGGCCCCCAGTACGGCACCCGCGGCTGGGAGCTGGTCACCGAGCTCGACCTGACGGCCCACGCCGCGCGCGTCGCCGAGGAGGCGCGGGCGCTGCTCGCCGCCCCGGAGTGCCCGGCCGGCGAGACCACGCTGATCCTCGGCAGCGACCAGATGGCGCTGCAGATCCACGAGTCCGTGGGGCACGCCATCGAGCTCGACCGGATCCTCGGCTGGGAGGCCGGCTTCGCCGGCACGTCGTGGCTGGACATCGACCAGCTCGGCCCCCTGCGGTACGGCTCCGAGCTGATGAACATCACCATCGACCCCACCATCCCCGGGGCGCTGGGCAGCTTCGGCTTCGACGACGAGGGCACCCCCGCCGCGCGCCGCGACGCCGTGCGCAACGGGCGCTGGGTCGGCGTGCTCGCCGGCCGGGATTCCGCCGCCGTGGCGGGGCTGGACTACGCGGGCAGCGTCCGGGCCGACGGCTGGGCCCGGCTGCCGATGGTGCGGATGACCAACGTCGGCCTGGAGCCCGGGCCGCACACGCTGGCGGAAATGATCGAGGCGACCACGGACGGGATCTACATGGAGACCAACCGCTCCTGGTCCATCGACGACCGGCGGCTCAACTTCCAGTTCGGCTGCGAGCTGGCGTACGAGATCAAGAACGGCCGGCGGGGGCGGCTGCTGCGCAACCCGACGTACACCGGGATCGGGCCGCTGTTCTGGCGCTCGATGGACATGCTCGCCGACGACGTCACCGCCTGGGGCATCCCCAACTGCGGCAAGGGTCAGCCCGGCCAGACCGGCCACACGGCACACCCGGCCGCGGCGGCCCGGTTCACCGGCGTCCGGGTGGGGGTGCGCGGGTGACGGCGGAGCTCGACCTCGCCGCGCGGGTGGTGGAGCTCGCCGCCACCGCCGCGGCCGGCGCGGAGGTGGAGGTCCACGTCGGGCACACGGCGCAGGCGCTGACCCGCTTCGCCAACTCCTACATCCACCAGAACGTCGCGGACGCCGCCACGACCGTACGGCTGCGCCTGCACCTCGCCGGCCGCACGGCGACCGGCGCCACGACGGTGTGCGCCGCCCACGGGTTGCGCGCCCTGGTGGAGCGCACCGTCGCGGCGACCCGGCTGGCGCCGCGGGATCCGCTCTGGCCGGGGCTGTCCCCGCCGGCGCTCCTCGGCGGCCCCGGGACCTGGGACGAGACGACTGCGGCGGCCGGCCCGGCGGACCGGGCGGACCGCGTGCACGCCTTCGTGACGGCCGCGCGGGGCCGGGAGACCGCCGGCTACTGCCGGACCACCTACCGCGCCGCCGCTTTCGCCAACTCGGCCGGCCAGGCGGTCGCCGCGCGCACCAGCGAAGCGTCCATGGACGGCGTCGCCCGCGTCCCCGGCGCCGACGGCGTCGCCCGGCTGGCGTCGTACCGGCTGGCCGACATCGACGGCGCGGTGCTCGGCGAGCGGGCCGCCGCCAAGGCCCTCGCCGGGGCGGACCCGATCGACCTGCCGCCGGGCCGGTACGAGGTCGTCCTGGAGCCCCCGGCCGTCGCGGACATCCTGCAAAATCTGGCGATGTTCGGCTTCAACGGCAAGGCGTACGCGGAGCGACGGTCCTTCGCCGAGCTGGGCGCCGATCAGTTCGACCCCGCCGTCACGCTGACCGACGACCCGGTGGGCGCCGGCGCGACCGGCCTGCCCTTCGACGTGGAGGGCACGCCCCGGCACACCCTCACCCTGGTGGCCGCCGGCCAGACCCGGGCGGTGCCGCACGACCGCCGGTCCGCCGCCCTGGTCGGGTCGACGCCGACGGGCCACGCCCTCGAAGGGAGCACGGTCTGGGGCGCCCAGCCGACGAACCTGCGGTTGGAACCCGGCCCCCCCGACGGCCAGGCCCACGCGGCGGGGCCGGCGGTGGACCCGGGCGCGGCGCCACTGGTGCCGGCGGTCCGGCGCGGGCTGCTGATCACGGACTTCTGGTACACCCGGGTGCTCGACCCGAAGACCCTGGTGGTGACCGGCCTGACCCGCAACGGGGCCTGGCTGATCGAGGGCGGCGAGGTGGTGGGCGCCGTCCGCAACCTGCGCTTCACGCAGTCCTACCCGCAGGCGCTGGCGCCGGGTGCCGTCCTGGCCGTGGGCGCCACCGCCCCGGTCATGCCGGACAGCTGGGCCGCCGCCTGGTGGGCCGCCCCGGCGCTCCGCCTGGCCTCCTGGCACATGACAGGCAACTCGACCGGCTGACCGCCCGTCCAGGATCCCCACAACCCCCACCCACCGGCGCCACCCAGGCGCGCCAACCGAGATCTTGGTCCCCCAACCCCCCAAAACGGTGGCCACGGGACCAAGATCCCACAACCCCACCCACGGCGCGCACACACGGGGGCCAGCAGGGATCTTGGTAACCGGCCGAATCGTGCTCGGGCGCGCCGCCCCGTAGCCCCCTCGCGGGCGCGCAGGGGGTGCCGTGGTGGCGCGGCGGTGCTTGACTGACCGTGTGAGCGACGACGCAACTAGCCCGCTGCCCCGCCACCCGGCACCCGCCACGCCCCTTAACCCCTCCGACCCCGACTCCGGCGTTGGCGCTGGCGGCGCGCCCGACCCGGGCAGCACCGACTTCAGCGGCGGCGGCGCTAGCGGCGGCGACAGTGGCGGCGGTGCGAGCGGGCAGCCGGGTGGCGGGGCACCTTCCGGACCCGGTAGCCCTGGAACTGGCAGCCCTGGGGCCACCGCCGGCGGCGGACCGGGGCCACGGCGGGGCGCCGCTCGCATCAGGGGTTTCGCGCCGGCAACCAACCCGGCGGGGCGGCGGCGCCGGCGGCTGATCGTGGCCGGCGTCGCGGCGGCGGCCGTCCTCCTCGCGGTCCTCGCGTGCCTGATCGGTGGTTCGATCATCCGGGCCGGCTGGGGGCTGGCCGATGACGCCGACGACCGGGACCGGCACCGCGGGCGCCTGGACCAGGCCTGCGAGGCACTGGACACCCGACTCAACCGGCTCGTCCCGCCCGGCGCCACTGGCGGTGACCCGCGGCGGCGGGCGGACGCCGTCCGGGACGAGAACTCGGCCCTGCGGCCGCTGCTCGCGGAACTCGAGGAGCTGACCGGCGGCGAGCGGGACGGCGCGCGGCGGCATCGGGAGTGGGCCAGCTCGTGGCGGCAGTTGGTGGAGGCGCGCGCCACCTACGCCGACGCCCTGGAGCGGCAGGCTACGGCGGGCGAGCCGGCGTTCTTCGTGGCGCCGCGGGCGGCCGGCGGGGACACCGTCGTCGAGGCGCTCACCAGAAAGGCGCCGCGCAGTTGCGACGGCGCCATCCGCCGCCTCGCCCAGCCCGACCTGTAGGCGCGCCGGCGGGTCGCGGCGCCCGCCGGCACAGTGAGTTTGTGCACACGACCGCCCGGATGTGACATCTCGGCTTTCGTAACCGGTAGGACACACGCAAGACTCCCTAGCGCACGCCGCCGCGGCCACGCGGCGTAACGTGTGCACGACATGCGCTCATTGGCATGCGTACGACACAAACGTGCAGGTCGTCCGGCGACTCCGGGATTCGCCGGGACGCGGCCGACCCACATAGGCGCCCGCCAGGGAGAATCAAACATGACGACGACGGCACCGAGGCCGCCGGACCGGCCGCGCGCCGCGATCGCGGCGCGGACGTTGCGTACGGACCGGTGGTGGCTGAACCCGCTTTCGACGATCGCATTCTTGACGATCGTCGGCGGTTACCTCACGGTCCGCATCTTCGTCCCGAAGCACTATTTCGTCGAGGAGCACAACTACCTCACCCCCGTGTTCTCGCCGTGTGTTTCGGCGGAGTGCGTCCCGGGGGCGAGGCACCTGGGCACCTGGCTGCCGGACTTCCCGGCGCTGTTGCCGCTGCCGCTGCTCGTCTTCCCCATCCTGCTGGGCTTCCGGTTGACGTGCTATTACTACCGCAAGGCGTACTACCGGGCGGCGTTCCTCTCCCCGCCCGGCTGCGCGGTGGCCGAGCCGGCGAAGAAGTACAAGGGCGAAAGCCGCTTCCCGCTGATCGTCCAGAACTACCACCGCTACTTCTTCTACGTGGCCAGCCTGCTGCTGCTGCTCAACACGTACGACGCGGCGCTGGCGTTCTTCCCGCACGACGGCGGTTTCGGGTTCGGCGTCGGCTCGCTGGTGCTGGTGGCCAACGTCTCGCTGCTGTGGGGATACACGCTCTCCTGCCACGCCTGCCGGCACGTGATGGGCGGGCGGCTGAAGCACTTCTCGAAGCACCCGGTGCGTTACCGCGCCTGGACGGCGATCTCCAAGCTGAACGTTAAGCACATGCAGTTCGCGTGGGCCTCGTTGGCCAGCGTCGCGCTGACCGACCTGTACATCATGTCGGTGTCGGCGGGCTGGATCTCCGACTTCCGGTTTGTGAACTGAGGGCCGTGATGACAACGCAGATCGAACGACACCACTACGACGTCGTCGTCATCGGGGCCGGCGGCGCCGGGCTGCGGGCGGCGATCGAGGCCCGGTTGGCGGGCAAGCGCACGGCGATCATTTCCAAGTCGCTGTTCGGCAAGGCGCACACGGTGATGGCCGAGGGCGGCGCCGCGGCGGCCATGGGCAACGTGAACAGCCGCGACAACTGGATGGTGCACTTCCGGGACACCATGCGCGGCGGAAAGTTCCTCAACAACTTCCGGATGGCGGAGCTGCACGCTAAGGAGTCGCCGGCCCGGATCTGGGAGCTGGAGACGTACGGGGCGCTGTTCGACCGGACGAAGGCCGGCAAGATCTCGCAGCGCAACTTCGGCGGGCACGAGTACCCGCGGTTGGCGCACGTCGGCGACCGGACGGGGCTGGAGCTGATCCGCACGCTCCAGCAGAAGATCGTCTCGCTCCAGCAGGAGGACAAGCGCAGGCACGGCGACTTCGACGCGCGGATCCGGGTCTTCGACGAAACAACGATCACGGAACTGCTGCTGGACGACAGCGGCCGGGGCGACGCGCGGATCGCCGGCGCGTTCGGCTACCGGCGCGAGTCCGGGGAGTTCGTGCTGTTCGAGGCGCCGGCGGTGGTGCTGGCCACGGGCGGCGTCGGCCGGTCCTACAAGGTGACCTCCAACTCCTGGGAGTACACCGGCGACGGGCACGCGCTGGCGCTGCGCGCCGGCGGCACGTTGATCAACATGGAGTTCCTGCAGTTCCACCCGACCGGCATGGTCTGGCCGCCGTCGGTGAAGGGCATCCTGGTCACCGAGTCGGTCCGGGGCGACGGCGGGGTGCTGCGCAACACCGACGGCAAGCGGTTCATGTTCGACTACGTCCCCGACGTCTTCCGCAAGCAGTACGCGGAGACCGAGGAGGAGGCGGACCGCTGGTACAACGACCCGGACAACAACCGGCGCCCGCCGGAGCTGCTGCCCCGCGACGAGGTCGCCCGGGCGATCAACAGCGAGGTCAAGGCCGGCCGCGGTACGCCCGCCGGCGGCGTCCTGCTGGACATCGCCAGCCGGCTGCCGGCCGAGGAGGTCCGCCGGCGGCTGCCGTCGATGTACCACCAGTTCAAGGAGCTGGCGGACGTCGACATCACGAAGCAGCCGAGGGAGGTCGGGCCGACCTGCCACTACGTGATGGGCGGGGTCGAGGTGGAACCGGACACCGCCGCGGCGGCGGGTTCGGTCCGCGGGCTGTTCGCCGCGGGCGAGGTCTCGGGCGGCATGCACGGCTCGAACCGGCTGGGCGGCAACTCGCTCTCCGACCTGCTGGTCTTCGGCAAGCGGGCCGGCGAGCACGCCGCCGCGTACGCCGACGGCCTGGTCGCCCGATCCCCGAAGATCCCGGCGGCGGCCGTCGAAGCCGCCGTGGAGACGGCGCTGGCGCCGCTGTCGCGCGACACCGGGGAGAACCCGTACACCCTCCAGCAGGATCTGCAGGCGGTGATGGGCGACCTGGTGGGCATCATCCGGCGGCGCGGTGAGCTGGTGGACGCGATCGCGCGGCTGGCGCAGCTGCGGGAGCGGGTCGCGAAGGTCAGCGCGGCCGGCGGGCGGCGGTACAACCCGGGCTGGCATCTGGCGTTGGACCTGCGCAACATGCTGGTGGTCTCGGAATGCACAGCGAAGGCGGCGCTGGAGCGGGAGGAGTCGCGCGGCGGGCACACCCGCGAGGACTTCCCGCAGATGCAGCCGGCGTGGCGCCAGGTCAACCTGGTCTGCGCGCTGGACGGCGACGAGGTGACGATCGAGCGCAAGCCGCTGCCGGCGATCCGGCCCGAGCTGATCCGGCTGTTCGACCGGGCGGAGTTGGGCAAGTACCTGACCGACGAGGAGCTGGCGGAGTTCGACGCCCACGCGGCCGGCGCGTCAGCCGAGGAGGCGAGCGAGTAATGGGCACCAAGCGCCACTTCCGCGTGTGGCGGGGCGACGAGGCCGGTGGTGACCTGCGGGATTATCAGGTGGAGGTCAACGAGGGCGAGGTCGTCCTCGACGTCATCCACCGGCTGCAGGCCACCGAGGCGCCCGACCTCGCCTGCCGGTGGAACTGCAAGGCGGGCAAGTGCGGCTCCTGTTCGATGGAGATCAACGGCAAGCCCCGGCTGGGTTGCATGACCCGGATGTCGACGTTCGAGGAGGCGGAGACCGTCACGGTCACCCCGCTGCGCACGTTCCCGGTGATCCGGGACCTGGTGACCGACGTGTCGTACAACTACGCGAAGGCCCGGGAGACGCCGGCGTTCGCGCCACCGGCGGGGCTGGCGCCGGGCGAGTACCGCATGCAGCAGATCGACGTGGAACGCTCGCAGGAGTTCCGCAAGTGCATCGAGTGCTTTCTCTGCCAGAACGTCTGCCACGTCGTCCGGGACCACGAGGAGAACAAGCCGGCGTTCTCCGGGCCGCGGTACTTCATCCGCGCCGCCGAGCTGGACATGCACCCGCTGGACGTGCGGGAGGACCGCAAGGAGTACGCCCAGGGCGACATGGGCCTGGGCTACTGCAACATCACGAAGTGCTGCTCCGAGGTCTGCCCCGAGCACATCAAGATCACCGACAACGCCATCATCCCGATGAAGGAACGCGTCATCGATCGGCGGTACGATCCGATCGTATGGCTCGGCAGGAAGATCTTTCGGAGGGACCAGGTGGAATCCAACGGCGCACCGGCGGACGACGGGGTCGGCCACGTCCGGCCCGGCGAGGGCGACGCGCACGGCGCGGTGAACTGGCACCGGGCGGTGCCGGCGGGCCAGTCCGCCAGCGTCGGCGAGGACGGCCGGTTGCCGCTGACCGAGCTGACCTTCGACCGGCCCGCCGCGCCGTCCCCGTTCGGCGAGGACGTGCAGTTCCCGCTGCCGGCCGATGAGTTGAATTACCACCACCCGGGCGACGACAAGGTCTGACCGCCCCGCTTCGATGAGCTGGGCCCACCGGCCATGCCGGTGGGCCCAGCCGCGTCGGAGGGGCCTGTGGCGTTGAGCGGCCGGCCGGTTCGCCGTAGCATCGCGCGGGGAGTCGGGGGCTCCGCTTCGTTGCAGCTCCCGTGGGTCCGGGCAGCCCACGGTGTCCTTCCGCCGGCGCGGGAGGCCGGCGAAAGGACGGGTCATGCCCAGGCGTCTCCGCCTCCTGGCCGCTGTCGCCGTCGCGGTCGTCGCCGCCGGCGCGGCCGCGGTCGCGCTGTCCCCGGAGTCCCCCACCGACGAGTTGTGCGGGCGCGCGGACACCCTGGGGGTGAACGCCAACCAGCACATCGTCATGAACAACGTGTGGGGCGCCCCGACCACGCAGTGCATCGAGGTCCAGCAGGCCGGCGACTTCCGGATCACCCGCTCCGAGCACGCCAACACCGGCCCGGCCGCCGCCGCGTACCCGACCATCTACGCCGGCTGCCACTGGGGCACCTGCACCGCGTCGAGCGGGCTGCCGCTGCGGGTGGACCGGATCTCCTCGGCCCGCAGCACCTGGAGCGTCGACACGAACGCCCCCGGCGCCTGGAACGCGGCATACGACCTGTGGTTCCACACCAACGCCGACGTGCACCGCAGCCCGGACGGCGCGGAGCTGATGATCTGGCTGAGCCGCGCCGGCGCGGCCACGCCGGGCGGCAGCGTCGTCGCGCGCGGCCTGCGCATCGCCGGTGCCACCTGGGATCTGTGGTACGCGGACTGGGGCTGGAACTACCTGGCGTATGTGCGCACCTCCCCGGCGACGTCCGCCGACGGGCTGGACCTGCACGCGTTCACGGCCGACGCCGTGGCCCGCCGGTACGTCGAACCGTCCTGGTTCCTCAGCGGCGTGGAGGCGGGCTTCGAGATCTGGCGCGGCGGGGCGGGCCTCGCCTCGCGCGCCTTCTCGGTCGACGCCCGGGCCGACGCCGAGGCCACCCCGGCCCCCTCGCTCCTGGCGGCGCCGACGGCGTCCGCGAGCCCGCGCCCGACGGCGTCCCGCCCGCCGAGCCCCGCCGCGACGAGCGCCGCACCGCCCTCGCGGCTGCCGACGGCGCCGCCGATCCCCACGGTGCCCGCCCCGCCGCGCACCTGCGCGGTGCGCCTGGCCACCGACGAGTGGGCGAGCGGCCGCGTGGCGAACATGACGGTGACCAACCTGGGGCCGCCGATCACCAACTGGGCGCTGAGCTGGTCCTTCGGCGGCGCGGAGCGGATCGTCAACGCCTGGGAGTCCACCGTGACGCAGAACGGCAGCACGGCCACCGCGCGCAGCCTGGCGCACAACGGCAAGCTGGCCACGGGCGCCAGCACGACGTTCGGCGTCCAGGCCACCCACACGGGTACGCCGGCACCGCTGAGCGGCTTCGCCCTCAACGGGTCGCCGTGCCGGGTCGACAGCTAACCCCCAAGCGGCCCGGCGGGCTGGCTGTCGGTAGCCAGCAACGGTCGCAGCGCGGCGACGATCGGCGCGTCAGCGGGCAGCCACGACACGCTGTCCAGCTCGTCGGCGGCGAGCCACCGCATGGCGTTGTGCTCCAGCGCCCGGGGCACGTCGCCGCCGACCAGTCGGGCCGCGTACACCCGCAGGACCGCGCGGCCGTGCGCCAGCGGCGCGTCGCCACCCACCCGGTCGCCGACCGCGACGCGGGCGCCGAGCTCCTCGGCGCACTCCCGCACGAGAGCTTCGGTCTCAGTCTCGCCCGGCTCGACCTTGCCGCCGGGAAATTCCCACGCGCCTCCCACGTCGGGCGGGTCAGCGCGCTCGCAGGCGAGCACCCGGCCATCCGCGATGATCGCTGCGCCCACGATGACCCGAAATCGCCCCTGCTGGTCGTCGTGTGGCAACCGTGCGCCGTCCAGGCGGTGGCGCTCCGTCAACCGATCGATGTGCACAACGGTCAACGATGCCAGATCAATCGGGAGAACGGTTGACGCGGCCGCCCTGTAGGCCAAGAGAAACGGAAGTGTGGGCGTGGACACACCTGCGGGGCGACGGCAGACTGTGGGGCACCCGTCCGTGACAATGCGGCGACAATTTGGCCACGAGCCGGCAACAACGCCTGGGGAGGTGTGGTGGTGCGTGCTCTCTGGAGCAGTCGACACCAGCGCGATCACCTATCCGACGCCCTCACCGTGCTCGCCGGCTGGACCCGAGACGGGTGCGAGATCAAGCGGGTCCTCCGCATCGACGAGACCGAGCACGCCGCCCTCACCGAGCGGATCAAGGTCGTTTCCGATGCCCTCCAGCTGCGGCCGGAGATCCGCCGCCTCAACGGCCACACGCAGATCCGCCTCTGTTCCGCGGACGGCAACACGCTGACCGCCCGCGAGGTCACGCTTGCCGCTCGCATAGAGGACGCATACCGCACGATCACCGCCGCCGGTTGATCGGTCTCGCTACCGTCGGGACCATGACGACCGTCGCGTACGACCGCCGCGAGCAACTCCAGCAGATCGAGACCGGCCTGCTCGACGGGGAAACGGTGATCGCCGTCTACGACGCCATCGGCACCGGCACCGGCTTCATCGGGCTGACGAACCGCCGCGTGATCATCCAGGACAAGTCGTTCGTGGGCAAGAAGGTGGCGATCACCAGCATCCCGTACTCGAAAATCACCAGCGTCAGCGTGGTGAGCAACAAGTCGTGGGGCGGGTCGTTCTTCTCCACCGGCTCCATCGCCATCCACGTCGGCACGCACACCTACGAGGTGGACTTCCGGGGCGCGGAGAAGACGCACCACGCCCACAACGTCATCCTGCACTACATCTCGTGAGCCGCCGGCCCTACCGGCTGAGCTCGAGGATGCGGGCCCGGAGCGCCGGTTCCAGCCCTCCCGTCCAGTCCAGGTCGGAGAGCGCGGCGCCGTGCAGCCGCGCCGGGAACATGTCCCGCACGCTGGCCGTGTACCCCGCGCCGTCCACCGGCTTGCGCACCCGCGTCGGTGGGCCGGGCGTGACGACCAGCGGCACCGACACCCCGGACCGCTCTGCGCCTCGTTCCACCGTGCTGCACAACGCCCAGACGTAGACCACCCGCGCGTCCGCGGCACGCGTCACCGCGGGTGGGTCGGTGCCCAGCGGCCGGACGGCGCACGCCACGGGGACGTAGCCCGTGGTGAGCAGCTCCCGACCGGCGGGGGCCGTCTCCAGCAACCGGGCGGTGCGGCGGGCCAGCTCGTCGCGGACGGCCGGGGACAGCGCGTCCGCCTCGGCGGCCTGCCACGGCCGGACAGCGACCAGCGCGACCGCGAGTGCCACCGCCACCGCCGCAACGCCGGCACCCCACGCCACGACCCGCCCGCGCCGCCCGCCCCGTAAGCCCATGCGCGCACCTTAGCCGGCCCGGGCGGCCCGCGGCACCGCCCCGCGACCACCGATCCCCGGTAGCTACCCGACCGAAATTGGCCGGCCGCGGGCGGCGGCGGTCGGCATGATGGGCGGATGACGATAGCCACGTTCAAAGACCTGTGCATGGACGCAACGGAAGCGCCCATGCTGGCGGGCTTCTGGGCACGCACCCTCGGCGGGCACGTCGTCGACCGCGGCGACGGCAGCGCCCGGGTCGACAAACGACCGGGGCAGCTCAGCAACGAATCCATCTGGGTCAACCTGGTCCCCGAACGGCGCACCGGCAAGAGCCGCGTACGCCTGGAGGTGCGCCTGGCCGACGCGGACCCGGCGCCGCTGGTGGCGGCTGGCGCGCGCGTGCTCGGCGAGCCCGGTGCGCGGCGGTGGTGGGTGCTGGCCGACCCAGAGGGCAACGAGTTCTGCGCCCTGCCGCCGGACCCGGCGGGCGGCCCGCAGCCGGGCATCGATCGACTCGTTGTGGACAGCGCCGACCCCGCGACCCAGGCCCGCTGGTGGGCCGGCGTGGTGGGTGGCGACGTCGAGCCGGACGGGTACGGGGCGGCGGCCGTGGTCGGCGCGGCGGGCTTACCGTGGCGGGCGTTGCTGTTCCAGCCCGTGTCGGACCCGAAGACGGTCAAGAACCGGATCCACTTGGACGTCGACCTGACCGGCCCGGACTGCGCGCGGCTCGTCGAGGCCGGGGCGACGATCCATCGCGTGCCGGGCGGCGACATCCACTGGTGGGTGCTCACCGACCCGGAGGGCAACGAGTTCTGCGCCTTCGCCCCCGACGACGCCTAGCTGGGCGTCCCCGGTTGGCTTGCGGTATGCCGGGCCCGCCAGGTTGACCGAAAGTCCGATGTGTCGTACTTGCCCGATCCAACCGAGGCACCTTCAATGGCGGAATGATGCGCCTCGCCCGACTTATCGCACTGCCGCTCCTCGCCGCCGTGGCCGTCGCCGCCCCCACCGCCGCGGCGGCCGCGCCGCCACCGGGCGACATCGAACTCTTCTACGCGGGCGAGCTAGCCGGTCCGGCGCTGGTGGCCGACAGCAGCGGCAAGGGCGTCCACGGGGTGCTCCACACCGGCGGCGGCGGCGCGGTCACGTCGCTGGTCGAGCCGGGCGGCAACGCGTTCCTCCGCTTCCCCGGCGGCAGCTGCACGGCCCCGCCCTGCCCGCAGGCGATGATCCAACCGGCTACGCACATCACCCTGGTGCCCGGCGACGAGGGCGCCGGGCGGTTCGTCTTCGGCGCCGACATCCGGCTCACCGAGGCGCCGTCGCCGGCGGCCGGGATGAACGTGTTCCAGTTCGGCGCGGCCGCCACTGGGCTGCGGCAGTGGAAGCTCCAGGTCGACTACGGCCGACCCTCCTGCCGCTGGTCCGACGGCACCCGGGTGGTCCTGCTGCCGGCCGGGTCGGCGGACTTCCAGCTCGCGGTCGGCCGGTGGTACCGGGTGACCTGCGTGCGGCTGTCGCCCGTGGTGTTCCAGATCCGGGTGCACGACCCGGACACCGGCCGGCAGGTCGTGCCGCCCGCGCGGGCCACCGCCCCGCTGAGCGGCATCCTGCCGGCCGGCACCGTGGTCATCGGCGCCAAACGGATCCGGGCGACGCAGTCCGACGTGGACACCGACCAGTTCCACGGGGATCTGGACAACATCGAGTTCGGCCGCCGAGAGCTGCCCTCCGACGCGCCGTGATGCGGGGTGGGCGGTACGCCGGCCCGTCATCGCCATGGGACCCCGACTTCGTCGCCGGCCACCTCCCCCCGGATGACCCACAGCCCAGCACCGTGGCCGGGGTCGGCGTCGTCCTGCTGCTCGCGGGCGCGGCGAGCCACCTGGTGGCCCGCCGGCGCCGCACCCGGTTCGAGGTCTGACCGCAGCTGACGCGGCCGCCCCGGAACGCTTGCCGGGGCGGCCGCCAGGCCCTCGTCGGGGCTACCCGTCGAAGCGGAACTCGACCGGATTCGGTCGTCGAGAAACATCACGCGGTGCCCGGCGGCGACGTCGTAGCAGGGACTCATACTGCGACGAGCCGGACGCGATGGCCGCAGAGCTTGGCCATGTCGTCGATGTCGGAAGTCAACATCACCACGGGGCGATGCTGGCGCAACGCAGCCTCGGCGACCGCTGCATCAATCGCGTACTTATGCCCATGCAACCCGGCGTCCATCAGCAGCTTCGACGCCGCCCTTGCTTCCTCGTCGCCAACCGGGATCACTCGCAACCCGGAAAGCGCCCAGTTGAGGCGAGACTTGGAGGTACGGGCGTGGACGGCCTCGATGATGGTGAGCGCGCTGATCACGGCCTCCATGCCGCGCGAGCGCGCCTCAGCGGTCATTGCCAACACCTGCTCGTCGTCGGAGAGCAGCTTCGAGAGTCCCTCGCTGTCGAGGACCAGCGTCCCTTCGTGAATCAGCTTGCGGCGGGCCACTCGCCCTCCTCGGTGAACACCTCGTCGAAGACCTGCCGCGCCCGCTGACGAGCCTGCTCGGAGACCGGCCCCTTACGGATCTCGTAATCCGCGAGGTACTCGTCAAGCACCTGCCCGCGCAACTCCCGCTCGACTGCCTCGGCGATGAACGCGGAGAACTCCCGCTTGCCTACCCGCGCCCGGATCGCCTCGGCGGTCCCCTCTGGCAGCGACAGGCTCACCCGCGTCGCCGGCCCTTCCCCGATGCGGTACACCGCTTCACCCATCACCCCAGTGTGTCAAACGAGTAGGAAAAGCGCCATGATGTGCGCCGACCTCCAGCACCGAGCACCGAGCACCCAGCACCCAGCACCCAGGAAGGCGTTGAACCGGAATCAGACGTTGAAGCGGAACTCGACCACGTCGCCGTCGCGCATGACGTACTCCTTGCCCTCGATGCGGACCTTGCCCGCCGCCTTGGCCGCCGCCATCGCGCCGGCCGCGATCAGGTCGTCGTACGAGACGATCTCCGCCTTGATGAAGCCGCGCTGGAAGTCGGAGTGGCTCACCCCGGCGGCCTCGGGGGCCGTCGCGCCGACCGGGATGGTCCAGGCGCGCGCCTCCTTGGGCCCGGCGGTCAGGTAGGTCTGCAGGCCGAGCGTCCGGAAGCCCACCCGGATCAGCTGGTGCAGGCCGGGCTCGGCCTGGCCGATCGACTCCAGCAGCTCGCGGGCCTCCTCCTCGGGGAGGTCGATCAGCTCCGACTCGACCTTCGCGTCCATGAAGACCGCCTCGGCGGGGGCGACCAGCGCGCGCAGCTCGGCGAGGAACTCCGCGTTGGCCAGCTCCTCCTCGTCGACGTTGAAGACGTACAGGAAGGGCTTGGCGGTGAGCAGGTGCAGCTCGCGCAGCTCCGCCGGGTCGATGCCCGCGGCGGCGGCGCCGGCGTAGATGGTGCCGCCGGAGTCGAGCAGCTTCGCCGCTGCGGCGGCCGCTGCGGCGGCGCCGGCGCGGTCCTTGCGCAGCTTCGCCTCCTTCTCCAGCCGGGGCAGCGCCTTCTCCACGGTCTGCAGGTCGGCGAGGATCAGCTCGGTGTTGATCGTCTCGATGTCGTCGCGCGGGGACACCTTGCCGTCGACGTGGACGACGTTGGGGTCGGAGAACGCGCGCACCACCTGGCAGATCGCGCTCGCGTCGCGGATGTTGGCGAGGAACGCGTTGCCCCGCCCCTGGCCCTTCGAGGCGCCCCGGACGAGGCCGGCGATGTCGACGAACGAGACCGGCGCCGGGATGATCTTCTGCGAGCGGTGGATCTCCGCGAGCGCGTCGAGCCGGGTGTCCGGCAGGCCGACCACGCCGACGTTGGGCTCGATCGTGGCGAACGGGTAGTTCGCGGCGAGCACGTCGTTCTTGGTCAACGCGTTGAACAGCGTGCTCTTGCCGACGTTGGGCAGGCCGACGATGCCGATCGTGAGAGACATGCGGATCCGACTACCTTCTTGATCGTGGGCGCCGGGCGTGGCACCGTCGGCCGATGTCGGCCAGCCCGACGAGTCTACGAGTTGCCGGGTCGGCGCCCGGCACGGCCGCACGGCACGACTGAGATGAGGTAGCGCCGTGGCAGCTCCGCGTCCGCGGCCGCGGGCCGGGTCGTGATCGACTGGCACGGTGGCACCGCAAGTGTCGTCAGGCTGACACGCGGCGGGTGATCCGGCGCCGCAGCTCGGCCGGGAGCGCGTCCGCGACCAGCAGGCGGGGCAGCAGGTCCGGCTCCAGCGTGAGCGCCCGGAAGGCCAGGCCGATGGTCACGTCGTGGGCCGGGCGGGACAGGACGGTGACCGGGTCGCCGGCCGCCACCTCGCCGGGCTCGATCACGCGCAGGTACGCCCCCGGCGCGCCCCGGGCGGTGAACCGCTTGATCCAGCCCTGTTCCGCCATCCAGTGCGCGAACGTGCCGCACGGGATGCGCGGGTCCGCCACCTCCAGCACCACCGTCTCGCCCACCCGCCAGCGCTCGCCGATCAGGGCGCCGGTCACGTCCAGGCCGCGGGTGGTCAGGTTTTCCCCGAAGGCGCCACCGGGCAGCCCCCGCCCGAGCACGGCCTCCCACTCGTCGAGGTCCTCCCGGGCGTACGCGTAGACAGCCTGGTCGTCCCCTCCGTGGTGGGCGACCTCGAAGACCTTGTCGCCGACGAGCCCGCTGCCCAGCCCGCCCTTCTTGGGCCCGGGGGCGCGAACCTGCACCGGCCCGGCGACGGGCCGCTTGTCGATCCCCGTGGTGCCGACCCGGTTGGCGGGCGTGGGCCGGGGTACCGCCACGTTCACCGAAAGCACCTGCGCCATGACCGGCACCCTAGAGCAGACGCCACTCCGGGTCATTTCCTTTTGGGCACCGGGACGGCGGCCAGGTCGCCCTCGGCTACTCGGGGCCACCTGCGGCCGCCCGGTCGTACCGGTGGCTCTCCTGCAGGTCGCGCAGGCGAAGGTCGGCGACCAGGGCGCCCAGCCGGGCCGCGTGCTCCGGAAGCAGGGCGTCCAGCGGTTCCTCGGTCGCGGTCAGCGTCCATGCGCCGCCGTCGACTGGCGCGGCGCGCGCCCAGCCGGCGGCGCGGATGCGGTCTTCGCCGACGGTCGCCGCCTGTCGTTGGTCCCAGTAGTTGACCCACCACACGCCCGCGGGGACCCGGCGGCGGTCGTACTCCTGCGGCACCAGCAGCGCGGGCACGCCGTCATCGGGCATCGGCGGCGGGCCCGGAAGGTACTGGCGCAGGTGCTCCGGTGTGGCGGCCCAGGCGCGCTGGGCCGCGCGGTCGGACTGGTAGAGCATCATCAACCGGTCGTCCTCGATGTGTCCGTGGAACGCGCCGAAGGCCGAGCACACCGCGGTGGCCACCGCGGCTACCCGGTCGGCGTCGACCAGGCCCGCCGGCAGCCGAAACGAGAGCGTGTCGAGCTGCCCAGCGGGGGTCTGGTCGGTGCTCAGGATGATCAGCAGCGGGCCCGACGCCAGCGCGCAGATCACCGCCTCCAGCCGCTCGCGGGCCCGTCGCACCTCGGTGACGTAGGCGGCCACGGCCGGCTCGGTGAGCTCCACCGGCCGGCCGGGTGGCTCACCCACCCGCCAGTCTCCAGCGGCGAGGCCCAACCCGGTCAACGCGCGCCCGACGGCGACCAACCGCCGTGCGGTGCCGGCCGGGTCGCTGCTCTCCCGCTCGGCGACCAGGCGTCGGTCGGCCGGGAACGACTCAAGCACGGCTACTCCGGGATGTTCAGGACCGGGGGCGCGCCGCCCCACCGGGCGGTGAGCAACTGGGCGACATGCCGGTCCGGGTGCGCCCAGAGATGGACGTAGCCGCAGCGGGCGGCGATCGCAAGGCCGACGTTCTTCTGCACGTCCCATTGCGCCAGCCGGGCGTCTCGCACGCCGGCCAGCTCCGGGTTGAAGAACCAGCCGTACCCGACCTTCACCTCCCACACCGTGGCGGGCCGCAGCAGGCCGTCGTAGTTGATCTTCAATGATTCGGGCGTCCGCACGAAGTAGTCGTTCACCGACTGCGTCACCTTGGTCGCGTACGCGTCGTGCCGGGCGTGCCCGCCCTTGCGGGGCACGTCGGTGCCGAAGCAGGTGGCCGAGCGGTCCGGGTCGGGTGCGGGCTCAGGCTGGGGAAGAACGCGCGGGTCGACGTCGCCGTCCGCGGCCGCGTCGGGGCGCAGCCGCCGGGCGCGGCTCAGGTAGCGCAGGTAGTCCTGCTGGGCGGCGGTCAGCTGCCGGGTCCACAGGTACTCCTCCGGGCTGCCGTACGGCCCGCCGGTGATCGGGTTGAGCTCGTCCATCCACGGCGGAGCCGTCTCCGTCGGGGTCAGCAACACCGTGAGGAACACGGCGATGCCGGCCAGCCACGGCGGGATGAGGGCGGGGCCGGGCATCGGCGGGCGGCCCGGCGCGGGCACCGTCACCGGCGGCGCCTGGGGGCCCGGCACGGTCACCGGCGGCACGGGGCCGAGGAAAGCCGGTGAGACCGGACCCGATCCGCCGCCGTCCCCCGCCGGCCCGGGCGGCGAGGCGGCCTGGCGCGGGTCGGTCAGCGGCGGGATCGCCCCCACCTCCGGTGGGCGGAACGGCGCGTCGAGGAGCCCGGCGGCCCGCCATTCCTCCAGCAGCGGCCCGATCAGCTGCGGCCGGGTGACCGGCAGCGGCGCGGGGGCCACCGCGGGCGCGGGCGCGGT